>NZ_JBYCKQ010000007.1:0-12864 GCF_057473465.1 Acidithiobacillus sp. TH-A117 | reverse complement strand
GTGCGAGTTTGATTTTATCAGCGCGCGCACGGAGGCTCGGCCGCGATTTCTTTATCTCTTCCATCTTTGCTGAAACCTCTATTGCTGCTGTCTAAGGACTACAGAAAACCGCCCCATGAGCGCCAAGGGGATAATGATGATACGAACCTGCATCCAAATTCTCCTTTGAACATATAATCGAATATTTTTAATAAGTTATAATGAATATCCTTCAGCAGAGTGGAGGTCTCGCTGTATACGGAAACCCCCGCTGCAGCCGTTACGGTAAAAGTCTAAAGATGGACACCGGATAATCTATCAGGATGTCCCATGCTTCATTCACAGAAATCATCACTGAGGCGCGACAATCCTAGCCGTGCTCAGCAACATTAATATGATGTTGCGCCATTTTTCCCCAATGACCACCTTGTGCAGACGCTTTCTTCCACCACGTTATGGCGGTCCTCGTATTCTGCGGCACACCACGTCCGTGGTAGTAGTCGCTCCCTAGCCTGAATTCAGCCCTAGCATATCCTTGATCGGCCGCCTTTCTCCACCAGTAGTTCGCCTTCGTAAAACTTGGCATCAGTCTAAGCGCACCGTAGTAGTAGTCATCCCCTAGCCTGTATTCCCACTTAGGATTCCCCAGATTCGCCAACCATTTTGCTTTATTTGTGTGCCTTATCATGCTGAGCACCGGGTTGTTGTAGGGCACATCGTCGAAGGACGCCAACTGTTTTGCTCGCGTGTTCGTCGCGGCATGCCTCTGAGCGGCCGCCTTCTCGTACCAGTAGTCTGCCTTCGCATAGTCCTGCGGCACCCCTTGGCCGTCGTGGTATGCAAGCCCTAGGTTATTTTCCGCCTTGGCATTTCCCTGAGCGGCCGCCTTATAGTACAAGTAGTCCGCCTTCGCGTAGTCCTGCGGCACCCCTTGGCCGTAGTAGTAAGCATCCCCTAGCTTGTTTTCCGCTCTGGCATTTCCCTGAGCGGCCGCCTTCTCGTACCAGTAGTCTGCCTTCGCGTAGTCCTGCGGCACACCATGGCCGTGGTAGTAGGCATTTCCTAGGTTATTTTCCGCCTTGGCATTTCCCTGAGCGGCCGCCTTCTCGTACCAGTAGTCCGCCTTCGCGTAATCCTGCGGTACGCCTTGGCCGTAGCGGTAGGCATACCCCAGGTTAAATTCCGCCACTGCATACCCCTGAGCGGCCGCCTTCTCGTACCAGGAGTTCGCCTTCGCGTAGTCCTCCGGCACCCCTTGGCCGTAGTAGTAAGCATCCCCTAGTTTGTTTTCCGCTCTCGCATATCCCTGAGCGACCGCCCTCTCGTACCAGGAGTTCGCCTTCGCGTAATCTTTTTTTGCAACCAAATACCGACCCAACCACGTTTGTGCTACAGCATCCCCATACTTCGCCGCAGATTCCAGTTTGGCTAAGTCTGTAGTATTTTCATTGTATGCGGCTATCGTCAACTGTTTTGCTTGGGTGTTGGTCATTGCATAGGCACTGCCTACAGAAAGCAGCCCCATGAGCGCCAACGGGATAACAATACGAGCCTTCATGTGGCTCTCCTTTGAGGATATAAATTCCCTGATTTTCACAAAAGCTTACATAAGGATTGGCTTTCAGCATAGCGTGGAGCCTCAGCGGACACGAAATACGCCAGTTGCATTCGCTACTGCGCGACCGCACGACAAGAGGACAAGGGCCTGTGATCAAGCAGGGCGTAACCTGCCCAGCGGCGGACAGCTGCCAAGCAGCGCTGGTGATTAGCCTGTTTTCAGCAGAAACCAGTGTTTGGATGGTTCTCCATTGAGAACCTCAGCATTTCGCTAATGCATCCAATATTTCAAGAAATTAATGATTGATATTCCGCGATATAGGGTGTAAATATCTGACGCTGACAAACAATCATCTGTCTACTGTTACCCCGGCAGATCCGGGAGACTTCCTAATTATTTGGTTAGATCCATGACCAAAAGATTAAATAACCATATGTGCCCATCAATAATATTGAAAAAACACTGGGGTCATAAGCATCGTCAACAGTACCCGCCCATATATGAAATGAGGTTTTTCATGGACAGATTCAAGGCGTAAAATCCAACATAGGTACAACATAACAGTGCAATATAGCAAAAATAGTTGTTTAATAAGATATTTTATTAACCATACGTCCAGTCGAGCATGGGAGCTACGGATAAAATTTTCTCATTCATTGCCATGGCATCACACCCCGGCCTGTTGCAGATGTACCGTTCCGGTATCCAGAAATTCCAGGAATGCCCGGATAGTGTGGGACTGATAGGCGGGTTGGGGTCTGGCCATGTACAAGGTCCACTGAATGCCTAAGGGTGCGGGCAGGCGGCGCGCCACGACCCGCCAGTCTTGGCGACAACGCAAGGCGGCGGCCGTTACAAAGCCAATTCCCAGCCCGGCATCCACGGCAGCGCCCACTGCTTCTACGCCGGTAACCTCAATGGATTGCCGGGGTGTCAAACGGGCTTCCTGAAAGGCTTTTTCTACAGAACGGCGAATACCCGACCCGGGTTCGCGCCAGATCAGGGGATAAGGCATCAGATTTTCCAGTGTCAATTCCGCTTGCTGGAGGAGGCTATGCCCCTCGGGGAAAATGGTCATGATTTCATCATCCAGCCAGGGTGTCACCGAATAGTAGGAAGGCAAACCTTCCAGATCCAGGCCACCTTCCAGAAAATACAAATCCCAATCGGACAGGGCAATACTGGACCAGTCGATTACACCTCCTCGCAGCTGAAGTTCTATATCGGGAAATTGCCGTTGAAAAGACACCAGCCTTTCCGGCAAAAAATAATTGGCCACGGTGTTGGTGGCAACAATCCGCAAAACACCACTCTGCAAACGCTGGCGGCGCAACATGATGTCCTCGAATTCATCAATCACATCACGCATCCGCTGGGCGGTGGAGAGCAGGGCTTCGCCTGCCGGCGTCAACTGAATGCCGCGTCCGTGGCGCATGGTCAAGGGCTCGCCCACCATCTGGCTCAGCTTCTGCAAGCGCTCGGTGATGGCCGGTTGACTCCGGTGCAGGCTTCGCGCCGCCACACTGATGCCGCCACTTTTGGCCACCGTAAGAAAAGTCAGCAGTAATTCCGTATCCATATATCGCTATACCCGATAGTTTGTATATATATAACCAATTTGATCTATATTTTCAGTCCCTGCATTATCGGCCCGTTGCGCAAATAAGCATAGAAGCTGATACCCAATAATGACCTTTTCTCGGAACGCCCACGCAGTTTCTCCTCTTGGCACCGGCATGGTAGTGCTACTGAACCTGGTCATTGGTTTGGGACATTTCCTGGTGCTTTTCAATACCGGCGCCTATCTGCCCATGATCCCCCATGTTGCGGGCAGCTTGGGGGTCAATCCTGATTTTGCCGACTGGACCCAGGCTGATTTTTTTCTGGCCATGGCCCTGGCTTTTCCCACATCGCCCTGGTTATTACATCGCTGGGGGGAAATGCGGGTTCTGACGGTGGCTTTTGTCATGTTCGCCCTGGCTTCAGGCGTATGTGCCGTCACGAATCACTATGACAGCTTCCTGATTGCGCGGATTGTTCAGGGTTATGTGGGAGGGCTGAGCATTCCCGTTTCCTTGCAGATTATTCTACGCCACTATCATCCTCAGCGCCGCAATATCGGACTGGGTCTGTGGGGAATCGCGGCGCTCACACCGTTCACCCTCGGGCCGGTCATCGGTGGCTGGATAACCGATACCATCGGTTGGCGCTGGCTGTTTTATGTGAATATACCCATTGCCATTACGGTAGCCCTGGTCAGCCTGATCCTGCTTTTTGAGCGCGAGATGGAACATCGTCATCCGCCACTGGACTGGCGCGGTCTGATCTTCCTGGTCATCGCTCTGGCTGCCGGGGAATCCGCCCTGAATATCGGCGAAACCCTCAGCTGGTGGCGCTCTCACGTCATTATTTGCCTGGGGATTACCGGCCTCATCGCCCTGCTGTTATTGGTCATCGCCGAATGGTACACCCCCCACCCCCTCCTGGATCTGCGCCTTCTGAAACGACGCAATTTTCTGATAGGCAGTGTAGTGCTGTTTTTCACCGCTTTGTTTTTTCAGGGCAGCATCGCCATTTACATCGTCGGCTTTCAGTTGGTGATGGGCTATAGCGCCTGGATGGTGGGCCTGTTGATATTACCCATGGCCATTTTCTCAAAAATCAGCTTCATGCTGACCCAGCGCCTGTTGAATCGCCTCGATGCCCGCATCCTGGCTGTCATCTCTCTGACGGGATTCTCAGCCGCGAGTTTTTGGGTGGCTTCCTATAATCATCCGGCGTCCTTTAGCGAGTTGCTCTGGCCCCAGGCCTTTGTGGGCATTTTCCTGGGCAGTTTGTTTCCCTCCATCATTGCCATTGCCTTGTCGGGATTATCGGGCCCGGCCGAAATACGCGGAACAGCGCTCTTGAATGTATTACGCCTGAGTGGACAGGCCATGGGCATTCCTTTGATTGCCACCTTATTTGACCGGCGCATGATTTTCCATGCGCATTTTCTGGCCGAAGGGCAAAGCAGCCTGGCGGATTTACCCACATCCCTGCTCAACCATATACGCACTGCGGAACTGCTGAAGCAGCATGCGGCCATGCTGGCCTTCAATGAAATTTTTTACATCGCCGCCTGGGGGTTTTTAATGGGTGCGGGTCTCTTGCTGCTCAGCAAGGCTGTGGTTTACGCAGAACCGGATATTCGTCTGCGCCGCGCCATAGAAGAGCTGGTTGATCTCTGATGCATAAATTTTTTCTGCTTCTATCATGCCTGTTACTGAGCGCCTGCGCACGCCTGCCAGAACAGCTGCCCGACAAGCACCTCGCCCATGCTCCACAAATCCGTCAACTAGTGGCCCAAACTGCGGGGCATGATGGCATTCATCCCGGTCCATGGCCCGAATCCCGATGGTGGAAAAAGGTGCAGTTACCGGCCCTCAATCAACTGATTGATGCGGCGTTGCGGAATAACCCCTCGCTGCAGGTGGCCAGCGCCCGCATTCTCAAGGCAAAAGCCTTTGCTGCGGAACAACATGCCGCCCTGCTTCCACAATGGAATGCCAGTGCGTCTTTCACCCAGCAGTATTTTTCTCAACAGGGATTACATCTCCAGGCCAATGGCCAGCATTTTGACTATGCCGAGATCAACCCGCTGGAGCTGCGTTATCACCTGGATTTATGGGGTCGGGAGAGCGATCAGGTCCGTGCCGCCATAGGAAAAGTACGGGTGCATCAGGCCGATTATGCCGAAGCAAAACTGCAACTGGAAACGCAACTGACCTGGCATTATTTTCTGCTGATCGGCACATCCCAACGTCTGCGTCTGGCAGAGCTTCTGGAAAGCCTGCAAAAATCCCTGCTCCAGCTGGAGAATCAACGTTGGCACGACGGTCTGGCCGATGCGCGTCCGGTTTTTGCTCAGGAAGAGCGCTACGCCGAAGCGCGACAAAATAGCGCTCAATTACAGGACGCTATTGCCCGGCAACGCTATATTCTAGCGGCTCTGGCCGGACACGGACCTGATTGGGGAGAGCAGATCCCAATCGCTCCGCTACCGGAACTGTCGCGGATGCCCATTCCCCGTGATCTTCCTTTGCACCTCATCGCTCATCGCCCCGACATTGTCGCGGCCCGTTGGGAAATGACTGTCGCCGCCCAACAGATCAAGGCGGCGCGGGCGGCTTTTTATCCGGATGTGAATATCGCTCTGTTTGCCGGCTGGAACAGCATTGATCTGGGCGATTTATTCAGCCCCGGGAATCTGGCCCATGCGGTGGGACCAGTGATCACCTTGCCAGTTTTTGAAGGCGGCAAACTCCGCGCCCGGCTCAAGGCGCAAAATGCCGTGTATATGGCCGCCCAGGATCATTATCGCCAGAACATCCTCAACGCCGTGCGGGAAATTGCCCGTTACCTAGCGAGCTGGAAAAGAATCCATCAACAACTCCATGAACAAGCCGAGATCATGCAGGCCGCCAGACAGAGCCGCACCCTGGCGGAGGCGGCATTTCAGGCAGGAACCGCCAATAAAATGGCCGTTTATCAAACCCGTATTCAGGAAACAACCATGCAAAGCCTTCACATTCTTTTACAAATCCAAAATGCGCAATCCTGGGCATTACTGCATGAGGCGCTGGGAGGCGGATATGCGACGAAAGGCAAAGCAAAATGAGTACAGCGCAGCTTGTCCCGGATCCTGAAAAACGCCCTTTGGAAAAGAAACGCCGAAGAGGGTTGCTCGGGGTTGCCATCCTCCTTTTCCTGGTTGGCCTCATCGGCATCCTCTGGTGGTTTTTACAGGGGCAGTACTGGATTGAAACCAATGATGCCTACGTGAATGGCAACATCAGCCCCGTGGACAGTTTGTCAGCGGGCACTATCCAGCAGGTGCTGGCAGAAAATACGGAATATGTGCACGCCGGTCAGATACTGGCCATCTTACAAGGCAGTCATTCCCGGCTGGATATGAAAAAGGCGCAGGCTCATCTGGCGGCCACAGTAAGGCAAGTGCGCCAGGATTTCGCCGAGGTCCATGCCCTGCAACAAAACATTCAGGCTAAAAATGCCAAACTGAGCCAACTCAGGATGGACTTCACCCGCTATCAGCAATCGCTGCCGAGCGGCGCCGTTTCTGTGATCCGTCTTGAAAACACCCGGCATGAAATCGCTGCCGCCAGCGCCGCCGTGGCAGAAGCCCAGGCCCGACTACAGGCTGCAGAAGCCCTCGTAGCGGGCACCACGGTGGATGACAATCCTCTGGTGCAGCAAGCTGTCGCGGCATATGAGCAAGCCGACATCACCTGGCAACGCCACCTGATCCGCGCCCCCATATCGGGTTTTATCGCCCAGCGCTCTGCCTATCCGGGGTTAACGGTTAAAAATGGTCAGCGCCTGTTCTCCGTCGTGCCCTTGAACGATTTATGGGTAGTCGCCAATTTCAAGGAAACCGTCATGCGCCATATCCACCCCGGACAATCGGTACAATTGACCAGTGATTATTACGGGGGTTCGGTGCATTTTCATGGCACCATCATGGGTTTACTTCCCGGTGCTGGCAGTGCTTTCAGTATTCTGCCCCCGCAAAATGCTACCGGAAATTATATTCATATTGTGGAACGGGTGCCGGTGCGTATTGCCATACCTGATGCAGAACTGCGCAAACACCCACTGCGCCCCGGGCTCTCCATGATTGCCGAGGTCCACTGGCAGCATGGGCATGCTCATTCGCTTCTGCAACCCCTGACCAGCACCCCGAAACAGGGATATGAAACATCCATATACCATGACGAGCTGCAACGTGCGCAAAACCGTGCCCGGCGCATTATCCAGAAGAACCTGTAAACATGGCCGCCATTTTCAAAATTGACCGAAATCAAGGAATAGCTGAACAAGCTTCTTTATCCTTCACCTCGTAGCGTATTGAGCACAGCCCATTCACACCCCAAGCACAAGGAGTAATTTATCATGACCATCAATATTCAACTGATTCAATCCAGTGGCGCCGCTGTAAAAGATCTCGGTGTACAGGTGGCTGAACATTTTTATGATTATATGTTCACACACTTTCCGGAAGTCCGGAAAATGTTTCCTGGAGACATGACCGAGCAGCGTATTCGCCTTTTTAATTCTGTCATTCTGATTGCGACCAGTATCGACAATCTGGAAGTACTGGTGCCTTATTTGAAAGATCTGGGGATCGCTCATATCAAGTATGATACTCGTCCGGAACATTATCCCATCGTCGGCAAAAGCCTGCTCAATACCCTGAAGCATTTTCTGGGCGCTGCCTGGTCCCGGGAAATGGCGGAATCCTGGATTGAGGCCTACAACCTCGCTTCTACGGTATGCATAGAGGCGGCCTATGAAGCCATGGCTCCTTCCCGTTTTGTGCCGCTAACCATTGACGACGTTCCTCCTGCTGTGTGATTTAACCTAAGACGGCGCTTGGCTGAATGTTTTTTGCGACTTAGGCCGGTGCCGTTTTTGAATGCAAACGAAGTGAGGTAAATGCATGGAATATGAAATATGTCTGGAACCCTCCGGCATCTGTTTCATGGCCAATGAAAATCAGAATATTGTCGAAGCGGCCAAAGCCCATGATGTGGCCATTAAACATGGCTGCGCCAGCGGTTCCTGTGGAGATTGCAAGGGCACCATTTTGTCTGGTGATAGTGAACAGGGACCATTTATGCCGTTGCTCTTGTCACCCGCAGAACGGGCTGCAGGCATGGGCATATTATGCAAGCTTTACCCACGTAGCCCGATGCGACTACAGGCTGAAGTCATTTCTGGAAATATCTGGAATAGCCGCATTGTCAGCCTGACCAGGTTAACCTGGAATGTGCTGGAATTAATCTTAAAACCAGAAAAGGCCTATCCATACCAGACCGGTCAATATGCCCGTATGGCTGTCCCGGGTCATCCGGATCAGTGGCGCTCTTATTCCATGGCTACACCACCTCAGAGCCATGGGGAGCTGGTTTTTCATATCCGTGAATTACCCGGCGGTTTATTCAGTCAGTGGCTTTTTCACCGGGCCCAATGTGGTGACAGCATCACGCTCGGGCCCCCACAAGGTGACTTCGCCCTCCACCCGGAGCAAAACAGGCCCATGCTCTGCATCGCCGCCGGTACCGGGTTGGCTCCCATTGAAGCCATCATTCAGGAAAGCATTCTTCAGGGTCAGAATCGTCCTGTTCATCTGTTTTACGGAGCCAAAAAACAGGCGGATTTTTATCATCTCGATCAATTGCAGCAATGGGCGCAAGAATATCCTCAGCTTACTGTGACACCCACCATTTCCGATATGGAGGACACCCATTGGACCGGGGCACGCCGGCTGTTGCCCAGCGTGACTGCCCGAGGCCACTGGCAATATCATGAAGTCTATCTTTGCGGGAGCCCTGGCATGATAGAAGCGGCCATTGATCTACTGCTCTCCCATGGGGTCTCCCATGAACACATCCATTTTGATGCCTTTGCACCCAATGGCTAGTCATTCTGCGCTGCTATACGGCAACTACCCAGGAGAACGCACGATGAAGGTACAAATTCTTGTTTCCAAATGGTGTCCCGTTTGCCCACAGGCTGAAAAAGTATGGAAGGAAGCTTCGGAAAAGGTGCCCATGGAACTGGAAGTTCTGGATGTCGCAGAACGGGAGGGGCGGGAAATAGTCAGTAACCTGCGCATTAAAACCGTCCCCGCCATCGTCGTGGATGGCGCCCTGAAAACCGTAGGCGCGCAGCCATTGGGAGACGTGTTGAAAATGCTCGGAGCCTCATGACAACAGCATTCTGAATGCTCACGAAGCGAACCCGGTCACCCTTCTGTCGCACAGGACTGCACAAACATTGGAGATGATGATGGAATCTATAGATCAGATCATGCAACACGACCATGAACGCCTGGACCTGCTTTTAGAACAAAGCGCAGAGACTGTGAGCCATGGCGCATGGCAGGAGGCTGCGCATTTTCTGGAGGCATTCCGCCACGGCATAGTGGATGGTCATATGACCGTGGAAGAAAGCACCTTGTTTCCCGCCTTTGAGCGCCAGAAAGGGGATGCAGCCCAATCCCTGACCGCCCTCCTTCGCAAGGGACATCAGGATTTACGCATATTTTTTGAGGAAATGGCAGAAGCTATTCAGGAGCAGGACGCAGAAACCTTTGAGGATCTTCTCGGCACCGTACAAACCATTCTCAAACAACATGATGCTAGGGAAGAAAATGAACTTTACCCATTTCTGACAACCGCCTTGACGGATCATGGTGAAGCTGCCGGAAGACGTATTCTCGACTTTGAGGCGGAGGCAAAATCATGAGTGAATATCACGGATGTGAATTGCCGGAAGATCTTTTTTATGATCTTGATTATGTGTGGGTACGTCCCGAAGAGGATGGCACCTTGACCATCGGAATCACAGATCCCGCCCAGACCATGTCGGGCCGCTTGCAAAAAGCCCGCATCAAAAAAATCGGTACACATCTGGAGGCTGGGCGACATGTGGCCACTCTGGAGAGTGGTAAATGGGCAGGTGGTGTTCCGGTGCCTTTTGCGGGTGAAGTCATGGACCGCAATGAAAAACTGCTGGAAGATCCTCACCTGATCAATATTGATCCCTACAATGATGCCTGGATCGCTCGAGTGAAACCCGATGATCCACCACATGCGCTCGACAAAGTCAGCACCGGCAGCGCAGCCGTTGAGGCGCTAGAAGCGTGGATCAAAAGATACGGCGTGCAATGCATGCGCTGTTCGGAATAACTGGATTAACGGGCAGCAGCCCAGCGTTCCAGAGCCTGCAGATCAGGGACCTGGATGGTTCGACCCTGCATTTCAATCAGCCCGGCTTTACGCATTCGGGTCAGTACCCGCGATAAAGTTTCCGGGGTCAGGCCCAAGCGTGCGGCTACCGCCGATTTTTTGGTGGGAAATTCAATGGCGGCAGAACCCTTAGCCAGCGGACATAATTCCAGCAAATAGCTGACCAGTCGCTGTTCGGCGGATTCCACACTGAGATGGCGCAGCTCCTTGACCAGAAAATGCAGGCGCATGCTCAGGCGCGCCAGCATCTGGCGCATCAAAAGGGGTTTTTGCTCCAGAATTTCCAGAAACAGGGCGAGGGGAATTTCCAGAACCGCCGTACGCCCGTCCGCAGCTGCCGTAACCGGATAACGCCCGCCCAGAAAAGCGACGGCTTCGGCAAACAGGTCATGCTGCTCAATGATTTCCACAATTTTTTCCTGTCCGGTGCATGCCGCCGCTATCAGGTGGACACGACCGGAAAGCACCAGATAAAAAGCGCTGGCCACTGCTTTCTCGACAAACAAAATCTCTCCGGAATCCAGGGTGACTTTTTTGCTTTGCAGCAGCAAGGCACTCAGCAAGTCTTCCGGCCAGGCAGAAAAAAGTGAGGTTTCGCGCAAGATGGGGAATAAATTGTCGGCAACAGCTTCCATAAGGGCACTTTCTAATCTGGAAAAAAGCAGCATAGTCATCGCCCGCCTAACCCGCAAGGCGCAAAGAGGTACTGCCATGCACACACCCTGACACCGGGGGCCAGATCCACAGCAAATTGGCCCGGAAATTGCTAAGCTAGACTGCAGTCTGGACAATGAAGTCCTCGCGCACTCACGCTGGTGCGCGAGGTTTTTTTGTAATAGCGGCTGGAAATGGGAGAAAAAATGAACGATGAGCAACTCAGCATTGGTTTTGTCGCACTGACCGACAGCGCGCCATTGATTGTCGCCCGTGAACTGGGTTTTTTTGCAGCGGAGGGGCTTTCCGTTACCTTGCAACAGGAACCTTCCTGGGCCAGCCTGCGTGACCATTTGCTCTTTGGTGATCTAGTAGCTGCGCACGCACTGGCACCTCTGCCCATCGCCGCAACCCTGGGGATTGCTTCACCGCGCATACCGGTCAGCACTGCACTGACCCTTTCTCTCAATGGCAATGCCATTACCGTCAGCCATACCTTATATGAGCGGCTCCGCGATCAGGGATATTCGGGAAAGGAAAATGCCCTTGCTGCCGCCCTGATGCTCCGCCGCATCATCCAGACGGAACCGGCCAAAAAGTGGCGTTTTGCGGTGGTTTCTCCCATATCCAACCATCATTACCAGCTCCGCCACTGGCTGCGTGCCGGAAATATTGATCCCGACAAAGACATTCAAATTACCGTGGTCCCGCCCCTGCACATGGTGGCCGCGCTGCGTTCCGGTGAAATTGATGGTTACTGCGTAGGCGAACCCTGGGGGAGTCTGGCCGCCGTAGAAAATGTCGGCATGCCCATCGTCAGCAGTTATGCGCTCTGGAATAACCTGATGGAAAAAGTATTGGCCGTGCGCAATGACTGGGCAGAGCGCGAACCCGATTTACACCTGGCCATGATCCGCGCCATTCTGTCTGCGACCTACTGGCTGGATAATCCCCAGCATCGCCTGGAAGCGGCTCCCTGGGTTGGTGCTGCCATCAGCGTAGCTCCTGAAGTCGTGGCCATGGCATTAACGGGTGCTGTGCCGGGCTTGGCACAACAGGAAGACTTTCTGGTGTTTGCCCGCTACGCCGCCAACTTTCCCTGGCATTCTCATGCCCTGTGGCTGGTTCGACAAATGCAGGCAGCCGGGCAATGGCCTCATGACGTGGACGCCGAAACATTGATTCCCCAGGTATACCGTTGTGACCTTTACCGGCAGGCAGCACGACAACTTCCTGTCCCGGAAAAAGACTTCATCCCTTGGGGCGAGCACGCCCAAGCCTGGCAGGTACAAAGCAATGAAGGCCACCCCATCAGCATGGGTCCCAGCCTGATTTTTGACGGGAGCACGCTCACGCGCTGACTTGCGCTGCACCATCTTTGGGCCCAATCACAGGGAGTTTGCACCAGTATCACGCATTTTACGCCGGTCAGCTTCACGCAAAATTTCTTCCCGGGCCTGAAAAATCTCATCAACATCCCCCTCCATATTACGGCATGAAAAATGCTTTAGCCTCATCAAGTGCTGTTCATCGGTGAACAGTCTTTTGGGACGAAGGCGTTCCTGGCTCATCTGGGCCGGGAGCGCCTTTTTCTTTAGGTTTTTGTTCGAGGGATCGGCGATGAAAGAATTGTTAAACATGCTCCGCAGCGGTAATTGGCGCGCGTTAGTGGCCAGTTTTCTTTATTTTGATACGGGTTTTACGGTCTGGCTGTTATATGGGCCGCTGGCACCCTATATGATTCATGCATTACATCTGACTGCTGTTGAGCAAGGTTATCTGGTAGCTGTACCCATTCTTTCCGCCGCTATTTTGCGGATTGGCATGGGTAACCTCTACCAAAGCATGAATGGCCGCTGG
>NZ_JBYCKQ010000006.1:0-55706 GCF_057473465.1 Acidithiobacillus sp. TH-A117 | reverse complement strand
CGTTGGCAATTATGAATCTGCGACCAGTTTTAAGAGCAAACCGCAGCTCTGCATGCACCGAAGGCTTCGCGACCTGCGTCGAAGCCGGTCGCCCCCTTTTACTGAAGGTTAGACTATGCAGCCTCAAAAAAGTTGCTGAAACTGACCAGTCGTCAACCTAAGCCGGTATCATAGCCTAGAAGCCGTATTCACGCCACAGTGCTTTTGATCCACATCAAAATCAATGCAAAGCATGTTCCGGGGCAAAGAGCAGCGCTATATCCGCTTCGTCAAAGCGATACACTTCCTGACAATACTCGCAGGTGACCACAATGGCTCCCTCACTGCGCAGAGTGTCCTCTGCTTCTGCTGACCCCAGGGAAATCAGCATGCGTTCTACCTTTTCACGGGAACAGGAACAGGCAAAACCCAGCGCCTGGGGCTCATGCAAACGTACTGCGGAATCGGGAAAAATTTCCGGCAGGAACTGCTGAGGATGCGCCTTGAGTAAAGATTGATCTGAACCAACGGCGATGAATTGCGTGGCCAATTCCCAATCTTCCTCCGCCAGCACGCCGGGCAGGCGTTGCAGAAAGTATCCTCCGGCTTGCTGTAGCGACGGGTCTGCTACTAACCGAAAATAAGCTGGCGACTGAACCGATTCCGCAAAATACGCATTCAGGGAAAGAGTCAGACTCTCACGGAGTTCCACCAACCCCTGATATCGTTCTCGATCCATGCCCATATCGATCGTAATAGCCAACAGGGCATCGGGTAATTGCGATAAATCGACCGATACGCCCTCTTCCCAGCTTCCATAAGCGCGCATCCCGCCTGCAGCAGTCATTTCCGCCACCAGCAGTTTCAATGGACCCTTACTCTGCGCCTGAATAATCAAGCGTTCATAATTTTTCTGGGTAGTGGCCAGTAAGGCCAGCCCAACCAGGACTTCACCCAGCAACTGGGCGACTTCGGCCTGACCCTGAAAATCCCGCAATACCCGCGCATAAATAGCATCCAGACGACAGCGCGCGCCCCGCAAGGGCAGGGTTTCCCAATAAAAGCTCTGCGAAAAATCAGTCATGGTCATGGTCATCCTCAAAATCCAAATCTTCCAGGCCCTTGCGCATTAACGGCAGCATGGCCCGCTGCAACTGCTTGAACAAACGCGGATCACGGGTTTCCTGTTGGGCCAGCAATTCTTTCATGTGCTGGCGTTCCGTGGGTTTACCAAAGCAGGCGGGGCAGTTTTCATAAATTACCGGGAGCTGCTGCTCTTCGGCATGTTGGCGCATCTGCCGTTCGCGACAATACACCAGGGGCCGAATCACCCGTAAGTCGCCTTCACGTACCCGATAATGAGCTTTCATGGTCCGCATTTCCCCATTGTAAAACATGGACATGAAGAAACTTTCGGCAAAGTCGTCGAGATGTTGGCCCAGCGCCAGCACATTGTAACCCTCACGCCGGGCACAACGATACAGCACTCCTCTGCGCATCCGCGCACAAAAACTGCAATAAGAGGGACGCAGCAGATGTTTCTTGGCCCGTTCATAAATATCCTGACGTTCCAGGAAATAGGGAATTTCCAAAGACGCCATGTAGGGCACCAGTACTTGTGGGTCGTAATCCGGACTCATGGGATCCACCGTCGCCACACCCAATTCAAAAGGTACCGAAAATTGACGCTGCATGGCCCGCAGCATATGCAATAAGGTGAGGGAATCCTTACCCCCGGATAAAGCCAGCAAGATACGATCACCGGGGTGGATCATGCGAAAATCTGCCACGGCCCGGCCAATGCGTCGCTGCAGGAGCTTGGGTACGGGCAGACGCGGCGCCACTGCAGGCTGCAAATCCGGACTCATCCCGCACTCGGGGTGACAAGTTCCTCAGGGCTGACCACTGCAGCGCCCAGCTTACCCACCACAATACCTGCCGCGCGGTTGGCCAGTTCTACGGCCTGATCCATCGGCCACCCCGCTGCCAGGGCAGTAGCCAGGGTAGCAATGACCGTATCTCCGGCACCGGTCACATCAAATACCTCACGGGCCCGGGCAGGGTGATGATGAATAGCGTTCTCGGTGAACAGGGTCATCCCCTCTTCGCCCCGGGTCACCAACAGGGCCTGCAGCTGCAATTTTTGCCGCCATTCCTTGCCCAGGTCGAGGAATGCTGTTTCACTGCTCCAGGTACCGGCCACCGCCTGAAATTCACCGAGGTTGGGGGTGATGATGGTAGCTCCGCTATAAGGACGGTAATCCCGCCCCTTGGGATCAATCAACACCGGCAAATCTGCTGCCCTCCCGGCGGCAATGAGGCTTTCCACCTCGCCCAAGGCACCCTTCCCGTAGTCAGAGAGTAACAGGGCGCCCGCACCATCCAGCACCGCATGCAGGTCGGCGCGCATGGCAGCCCCATGCTCAGGACTGGGCTGTGATTCAAAATCCATGCGCAGCAACTGCTGTTGATGGCCGATGACCCGCAGTTTGACAGTGGTAGGATAAGCGGCATCCGCAATCAACCGGGTCTGCACTCCGGCCTTTTCCAGCAGGACAGAAAGTTGAGTACCAGCCGCATCCTGACCGACTGGAGCCAGCAAATGGGCTTTCGCCCCTAAAGACACCACATTGAGTGCCACATTGGCCGCCCCACCCGGCCGTTCTTCTTCCCGCCGGACCTGGACCACTGGTACAGGCGCTTCAGGAGAAATCCGCTCTACTTTGCCGAACCAGTAACGGTCCAGCATCACGTCACCGATGATGGCGACATGGGCCTGATCGAGATTACGGAGAGAGTCTGGCATTACGGGCGTCCAATGGCGGAGTAACGGAATCCTTCCGCCCGCAAGGTGGCAGGTTCATAAATATTGCGGCCATCGACAATGATGGGCTGACGCAACAAGCGGCGCATTTTGGCAAAATCCGGGCTGCGGAACTCCTGCCATTCAGTGCAAATGACCAGGGCATCAGCCCCCTCACAGGCGGCATAAGGATCTTCACAGAGGACCAGCGCTGCCTGACCGCCATAAAGGCGCCTTAGCTCATCCATCGCCACCGGATCATAGGCCTGCACAGTGCCGCCTCTCTGCCAGATGCCCGCCATCAACGCCCGGCTGGGTGCTTCGCGCAGATCATCGGTATTGGGTTTGAACGCCAGTCCCCAGATGGCAATATGTTTGCCGGTGAGATTTTCACCCAGAGCCGCGACCAGTTTCTTCTCGAGAATCTGCTTCTGCCGATTATTGACGGCTTCTACGGCGGTCAGCAGCGGCGCCGCAAAATCATGCTGCCGGGCACTGTATTCGAGGGCACGAACGTCCTTGGGAAAACAGGACCCGCCATAACCACAACCGGGATAAATGAAGGAGTAACCAATGCGCGGATCCGCCCCAATACCGCGCCGCACCTGTTCAATATCTGCTCCCACGCACTCCGCCAGCCCGGCCAGTTCATTCATCAGGGAAATTTTGGTGGCCAGCATGACATTGGCGGCGTACTTGGTCAGTTCAGCGGAAGGCGGGTCCATGACGATGAGACGGTCATGATTGCGATTGAAAGGTGCATAGAGGGCGCGCATTTTCTCCGCTGCCACTGCATCGTTCGTTCCGATCACAATCCGGTCGGGTTTCATGAAGTCTGCAACGGCAGCACCTTCCTTGAGAAACTCGGGATTGGAAACCACGACAAAGGGAATCTCAACCTTACGCCTGAGCAGGGCAGCCGCGATATGGTCCTGAACCTTGCGGGCCGTACCCACTGGGACTGTGGATTTGTTGATGACGATGCCAGGCTTCTGGAGATGTGCGCCGATTTCATCGGCCACAGCCAGCACATGACGCAAATCGGCTGACCCATCTTCTTCGGGAGGTGTGCCTACGGCAATGAAAATAAAATCCCCGTGGGCCACCCCAGCAGAAATATCAGTGGTAAACTGTAGCCTTCCGCTTTTGACGCCCTCCTGAACAATACCCGGCAGGTCCGGTTCATAGATGGGTACCTCGGCCTCGCGCAGGCGCGCGACTTTTTCGGCATCGATATCGACGCAAAGCACCTGATTGCCGACCTGAGCGAGACAGGCACCGGTGACCAAACCCACATAACCGGTTCCGACGACCGTAATTTTCATGATTTATACTCCCAATTCCAGAATAACCACGGCCGTGGCGTAACGACGTTCATCACTGATGGACAACCAGGTACGCACTTCCCTTCCCCATTGCCCCAGCAACTCAGCGGATTTTCCAGCCATGAGCAACTGCGGACGACCGGCAGCATCGTGGGTTACCTGCACATCCGACCAGCGCATGCCCGCACCAAGGCCACTACCCAGGGCCTTGTAAGCCGCTTCTTTAGCGGCAAAACGTCGCGCCAGAAAGGCCGCAGCGGCGGTGCTTTCCGCAGGCAACTCGGCACACTCCAGGGAGCCCAACAGACGTTCGGCAAAACGGTGGCCATAGCGCGTATGCAGACGGGCCATGCGTTCGACCGCCACAATATCCGTTCCCATCCCCACAATCATCCCCGCGCCTCAAGCATCAAGCGTTTCATTTCCGTCACGGCAGCAGCCAATCCGGAAAATACGGCGTGGGACACTATGGCATGGCCAATATTCAACTCCCGAATACCGGGAATGGCGGCTATGGCCTGGACATTGTGGTAATCCAGCCCATGGCCGGCATTCACCTGCAAGCCCAGACTCTCGGCAAAGTTGACCGCACTGATGATCAGCTCCAGCTCTTCCTGACGTTTTGCCGGCTGCCGGGCGTTGGCATAACGACCCGTATGCAGTTCGATGACAGGCGCACCGCTTTCAGCGGCAGCCTCCAGTTGAAAGGGATCAGGATCAACAAACAGGGAAACACGCACACCTGCAGTAGCCAGCCGCTGGCAGGCTTCCTTGATGCGCGGCATTTGTCCGGCGACATCCAGCCCGCCTTCCGTAGTCAGTTCGGCGCGACGCTCGGGGACCAGGCAGCAATCGCTGGGCGCCAGGCGTTCGGCAATGCGCAGCACCCCCTCCTCCACCGCCATTTCCAGATTGAGTCGGGTTTGTAAGGTCTGGCTGAGGATTTCAATGTCCCGATCCTGGATATGCCGACGATCCTCGCGGAGATGGGCAGTAATGGCATCGGCTCCGGCGCGCTCGGCAATAAAGGCGGCTTCGATGGGATCGGGGTAACGGGTACCCCTGGCCTGACGCAGGGTGGCCACATGATCAATATTTACGCCCAAGGCAATCATGCCAATTGCTCCTTCTATCAGTGGGATGCTATCTGTTTGCCGCGCTGCAAGTATGCCGCAAGGAGGCGACGGCTCTCCAGTGCCCGGCTACCGAGATGCACTTGCAATTCCCGCTCCAGATACTGCCGGAGGTGGACATTATAACCGCAAGCCGGGGCAGAATTCATCGGACCGCTGAGCCATTCCAACGCTTCTGCAGGTATGGCCACAGAAGCATCTCGCGGAGCATGGCGGGGACAGAAAACCCCCGACTGCGCTGCATAAAACCAGGTAGTGCCAGGGGACAAGGGGATTCCACAATGCCCGCATTGCCCCAGATCTGCTGCCCAACCTAAGGCTTCCAGCAAATGGCGCTCATAGCGGCGAAGATTCCAGGCAATATTGGGTATATTGCTCAATGCCTTGATTGTGTTTTCATATTCCGCAAAAAACTCAGGAAAAGGATCCCCACGCCGGGTGAGTCGCAACAATAATTCGTTCATGTAAAACAAGCTCAGATTCTGCAGCGTGTTCAAAGGCAGGAGAGTACCCAGCTCCTCGGCTTGCACCAGCAGAGGAAGATCGCCTTTTCCCAGCCAGCGAATCCACAGGGGTCGCCCCGCCTCGATGCTGGCAAAAGCTGAGCGCGGGCGGCGCGCGCCTTTGGCCAGCACCCCCAGACGGCCATACTGCTGACTGAAAAACTCCACTATCAGGCTGGAATCCCCGTAAGCATAGCGATGCAGAACCCAGGCCCGGTCACCCGCGTCAGTCGTCATACCCCAGCTCGCGCAGGATGTGCGTATCCTCGGTCCACTGTTCTTTTTGCTTTACCCAGAGGCCGAGCCAGACCCGCTCTTCGGTCAACTGCTGCAGCGCTTCCCGGGCCCGGCTGCCAATCACCCGCAACCGACTGCCCCCTTCACCGAGAATAATGGCTTTCTGCCCCGGCTTGCGGCAGTAGATAGTGGCTTCAATACGCTGCTGCCCGTTTTCCACCTGATAACTGTCAATGGCGACGGCAGTGTCATAGGGTAACTCCGCCCCCAGTTGCCGGAAAATCTGCTCGCGAATGATCTCGGCAGCCATGAAGCGCAGGTTACGATCCGTGACCTGATCTTCGGGGAAAATGGCGGGCGCAGTCGGCAAGAGCGGAATCAGAATATCCGCCAACTTTTCCATATCGCTGGTTTTGCGCGCAGATACGGGAACTACTGCCACAAAATTGGCGCGCTCGGTCAGGTTTTGCAAATAAGGGAACAGACGCTCCTTGGCCTTGATTTTATCGATTTTGTTCACCACAGCCAGGAGTGGCAGGCCACTGCGTTGCAGCCAGCGCAAGGCTTCTGCATCGTCTTCCATCCACAGCATGGCTTCCAGCACCAAGACGCCCAGATCCGCAGACTCCAGAGCGCCACGGGTGGCTCTCAGCAGATGCCGGTTGAGACTACGGTAACCACTATGTACACCGGGGGTATCCAGAAACAGGGCCTGACCGTCCGGACGGGTTAAAATACCCAGAATCTGATCGCGGGTGGTTTGCGGACGGGGAGCAGTAATACTGATTTTCTGCCCCACCAGATGATTCAACAGGGTAGATTTACCTACATTGGGACGCCCCAGCAGGGCCACATAGCCACTCCGGTACGGATGTGCGGTTTCTAAAGCCTCGTTTTCAGCCACGCGACAGATTCTGTAGTTGTGCAAGCATCAGGGCTGCCGCTTGTTGTTCCGCTTTACGCCGACTGCCATCTTCTGCTTCCGTGGAAGCTACTTCGGGCACGCTGCAACGCGCCACAAAGCGTCTTTCATGGGCCTGCCCCTTTTCTTCGACCAGCGTATAAACCGGTAAGGGCCGCCCTTTGCCCTGCAAAAATTCCTGCAGCCGGGTTTTCGGATCGCGTAATTCTGCATCCCCCAACTGATCGGTAATGCGTGGTTCCATCAGCTTCAGGACTATCCCCTCGGCAGCTGCAAAACCGCCATCCAGAAAGGCAGCACCGATCACCGCTTCCAGAGCATCAGCGCGAATGGAATCCCGTCTGGCACCGCCACTGCGCACTTCGCCCGGCCCCAGGATAAGGTAATCAGCCAGGGCAATTTCACCGGCAATTTCTGCCAGGGTTTCTTCCCGTACCAAGCGCGCCCGCATCCGCGATAAATCACCTTCACTCACCTTGGGAAACCGCGCAAACAAGCGCGCAGCCACCACAAAGTTCAAGGCCGCATCACCCAAAAACTCCAGACGCTCATTGTGCGCTGCTCCCGCACTGCGGTGGGTGACTGCCTGCGTGAGCAGGTGCATCCTTTCAAAATGATACCCGACTGCTTTTTGCAGCATATCCAGCGAAGCCATAACCTCAGTCTCTATCTTTTTCAAACACCAAAAATGGCTTTAATCATACACGGAAATAGCTGCTTGCGGATACTCTCCTTGAGCGGGCCGGGTCTTGAATAGGGCCTTGAGTTGAATCCTGGAATGAGCTTTACCTTGCGCGCTGCAGCGCCTCTTCCTCAATGCCCGCCTTTGGCCTGAAAATGCAAGAGCAGGCTCATATTTCCGGCCAGGGGAACAATTTTGTCGTAAGTCACCGTAATCAGCACGGGCCCGTTACCGGCCTTTTCAATCACGATGTCCTTTTGCGGGATATGAATCATGGCCACGCCCAAACGGCCATTAAGATTATACAGAATTTGTCCTGCTGACTCCTCTGGACCAGCCTGCTGCGCCTGTTGCTTGACAATGTTTTGCAGGGACCAGTAATCGTAATAACTCGGCATGACCTTGACCACAAATGCAATGACCAGCACCAGTATCAAAATCCAGAAAATCACTCCGATCAGACCAATTCCAGCTTCTGGCGAGGGATTGGCAGAAAGATTGGCAGAAGGATTGACAGACAGTCTCTCTCTGTTGCGTAACCACTGAACTGGACCTGGCATGAGGCAATACTCCGTACACGGCAAATGAAATCAGTTTTTATTTAGTCGGCAAGCATCATTCATGCAAGGAGTAAGCCGGTATTAATGTTGGCCATCCAGGGAGCGACCAATCTGCTTCCAGCGGATGGACCAATCTTCTGCATCCCAGGAAAACCAGACAAACATGGCCTTACCGACAATATTGCGCTCCGGCACCACGCCCCAGAAGCGGCTGTCATTACTGTTATCACGGTCGTCTCCCATCATGAAGTAGGAATGGGGAGGGACCTTGTAGGGACCGAAATCCATCTGCGCTTCTGGGGTGTCAAACTCAATAATATGAAAATGATGACCACCCAGTTCCTGGGCATATTCTTTAGTCGGAATGACCATGCCTTCGGCACCCTGACCTTCCGGGCGATAGTTGAAATTGCCGATAAACTTCTGGGGAATCAGTTTGCCATTGATATAAAGATCATTACCTTTCACTTCAATGGTATCGCCGGGTAATCCAATAACCCGCTTGATGTAATCAATGCGGGGATTCTTCGGATAACGAAATACCATGATGTCCCCCGCTTCCACCGGGCTGCCCCGGGTAATCGGAGTATGGATCAAAGGCAGTCGCAATCCCCACTGGAATTTATTGACGAGGACAAAATCCCCGACCCGCAGGGTCGGAATCATGGAACCGGAAGGAATCTGAAAAGGTTCAAAAAGAAAGGAGCGAATCAAAAAAACCACCAGCAACACCGGAAAAAAACTGCGGGCATATTCGACAATAATGGATTCACGGGTTTCCTTGTCACGTCTGCGCCGGAGAAAAATGACATCCACCAGCCAGATCAGGCCAGATACAAGCACCGCCAGAAACAACCCCAAAGTAAAATCCATCGATGTATTTCCTTCCTGTTTAGCGTTTATCGCTCTTCAGTACAGCCAAAAATGCTTCCTGGGGAATTTCCACATGCCCCACCTGTTTCATGCGTTTTTTGCCCTCTTTCTGTTTCTCCAGCAATTTACGTTTGCGGGAAACATCTCCGCCATAACATTTAGCCAGCACATTTTTGCGCATGGCCTTGACGGATTCACGGGCAATGATGCGCGCTCCAATGGCCGCTTGTATGGCCACTTCGAACATTTGCCGGGGAATAAGTTCACGCAAACGGGTGACCAGCTCACGACCACGCCGTTCAGAAACATCCCGATGCACAATCCAGGACAGGGCATCGAGTTTTTCCCCATTGATGAGAATATCCATTTTCACCAGGGGCCCACTTTCGAAGCGGGCAAATTCATAGTCCATGGAGGCATAGCCCCGACTGACGGATTTCAGGCGATCAAAAAAGTCCAGAACCACTTCGTTATGGGGTAATTCATAGCGCAGCATGACTTGCCCGCCGGTAAACTGCATATTCTTCTGGCGACCCCGGCGTTCTTCGCACAAGGCAATGACCGGCCCCAGATAGGTTTCGGGCACCAGAATATTGGCACTGATGACCGGCTCCTGAAAGTCGGCAATTTTCTGCACCGGGGGTAATTCCGCAGGATTGGAAATTTTCAGGGTCTGACCATCAGTGGTAATCACCTGATACACCACCGTCGGTGCGGTGCTGATGAGTTCCAGTTGATATTCCCGCTCCAGCCGCTCCTGCACAATTTCCATGTGTAGCAAGCCCAGAAAACCACAGCGGAACCCGAAGCCCAGGGCCTGGGAAGTTTCCGGTTCAAATTGCAGGGCCGCATCATTCAGACGCAGTTTCTGCAGGGCTTCACGAAAATCTTCATAATCGGAGGAATCCACCGGGTACAAACCAGTAAACACCTGGGGCTGAACCTCCCGGAAACCCGGCAGGGCCTGACTTGCCGGACGATCCTGTTCGGTCAGGGTGTCACCTACCCGTGCCCCTTCAATGCTTTTAACTCCGGCGATGACAAAACCCACAGCACCTGTTTCCAGCGCCGGCACCGTCAGCGATTTGGGAGTAAAAACACCGACTTTTTCGACCACATAATTTTTCTGCCCGGCCATGGTGACTACCCGTTGTCCGGGTCGGATAGCGCCATTCATGACGCGCACCAGGACCACCGTGCCCAGGTAGTTGTCAAACCAGGAGTCAATGATGAGGGCCTGTAGAGGAGCATTACTGTCCCCTTGGGGGGCGGGAATCCGTTCGACCACTCTTTCGAGAATTTCCCGGATGCCAATGCCTTCCTTGGCGCTGGCTTCGATGGCGTCATCGGCTGGGAGGCCGACAATTTCTTCAATTTCCGTGCGTACCCGGGCGGGATCCGCCGCCGGCAGATCAATTTTATTGAGTACCGGGACGATTTCCAGATCATGTTCCAGGGCCGTGTAGCAGTTGGCGACACTCTGGGCTTCCACGCCCTGGGAAGCATCCACCACCAGCAAGGCGCCCTCACAGGCCGCCAGAGAGCGGCTGACCTCATAGGAAAAATCCACATGACCGGGGGTGTCAATCAGGTTGAACTGATATTCCTGACCGTCTTTGGCCTTGAATTGCAGGCGCACACTTTGCGCCTTGATGGTAATTCCCCGCTCTTTTTCAATATCCATCGTATCCAGTACCTGACTGGACATTTCCCGCTCGGTCAGTGCACCACACAAGCGGATGAACTGGTCTGCAAGCGTGGATTTACCGTGATCCACATGGGCAATAATGGAAAAATTACGAATATGTTGCTGCTCAGTCATAGACCCTTAGATCCCAGAGAACCCGACGGAATTACCGTCTTGCTCGACACCTTAACAAAAAGGGCCGGGAGTTACACCCAGCCCCTGCCCTCTGCCTTATGTTTTAGCGTGGTAGTGAGAGTACCAGATAGAAGCTGCCATCACCGCGTCGGACCAGCACAGGGATGGGCTGACCGGCGGGTAGTGATGCGACCAGTTTCTGCAACGCACTGACGTTGTTGATGGGCTGCTGGGCCACCTGGAGAATGACATCGCCGGGACGAATACCGGCTTCTGCGGCAATTCCCGGTGCGACTCCCAATACCAGCACCCCGGTATTGACGTTCAGTTGCTTCCGCGCTTCGGCGGTGAGCGGACCCACTTCAATATGCAGCCGTCGGATTTCACCCTTCTGGGTTTGTCCACCGGGCGTTCCGGCATTTTCGGCGCTTTTGTCCATATCACCGGGCAGGCTTTCCACCACAATATTCAAGCTCATGGGTTTGCCATCCCGAATAATACCCAGCTTGGCCTTGTATCCGGCCGGTAGAGCCCCGACCATGGGCGGTAACTGACCGGAGTTATAAATGGCATGCCCGTCAAAGGACACAATCACATCTCCCGGACGCAAGCCCGCCTTGGCTGCGGGACCATCGGGAACCACCTGGGATACCAGGGCGCCGATAGGCTCCTTCATGTGGAAGGATTTGGCCAGATCCATGCTGACATCCTGAATCATGACGCCGAGCCAGCCAAAATGCACTTTCTGATGCAATTTGAGCTGTTTGACCGCATCCATGGCCACATTGATGGGGATGGAAAAAGACAATCCCATGTAGCCGCCACTGTTGGTGTAGATCTGGTCATTGATACCGACTACCTGACCCCGCATATTGAACAATGGCCCCCCGGAATTGCCGGGGTTAATGGGCACATCGGTCTGAATAAAGGGAATATAGGGATCATCGGGTAGCGGTCGGGAGGTAGCACTGACTACCCCTTGGGTAACGCTGTTTTCGAAACCGAAGGGAGAACCCACGGCCAGCACCCACTGCCCTACTTCCAGCTTGCCTGAATCCCCGATTTGTACCGTCGGCAGATTGTTGGCATCGATCTTGAGCAAGGCCACATCAATACGTGAGGATAAGCCTACCAAATGGGCCGTATATTGATGATGATTGGTCAGGCTGACAATGATTTTCTGGGCACCCTTGACCACATGGGCCGCTGTGACGATGTAACCGTCCGGGCTGACAATGAAGCCGGAGCCCAGGGACTGCACTTCATACTTATGGCTGGGAGAGGCACCGTTTTCCTGATTACCTCCCGGCTGACCCGGAGCGCCGAAAAAAGGCGCAAAAAACTGATTCAGGGGAGAATCCGGCGGAAAAGGTGAACCGCCGCCACGCGCAGTTTTGGTTTCCGTGGTACTGATGTTGACCACAGCCGGCCCATATTGTTTGACAATGGGCGTAAAGTCCGGAAGTGCGACCATGGCCGGAGGAACCGGGCTTGCATCGGCCATGGCTGGAAGCATTCCAGCAAAACCCAAGGAAAAACTGACACAAAGCGCCACTAACGGGCGCTGTTTACGCCGCAGATATTTATTCAAAGCACACTCCCTCCCGACTACAATGGTTACTTTTTAAGTTGCCCTGCTTATCATCTCGGTATCCGGGCTTATTGGCAACAAGTTGCTTTAGGGATAACCGCCAGCAGAATGGTAAGTTGAGATATTACTGATTCCTGCTGTGGAATTATATACCGTGCTTTGCAGGCCTCCTCCGGAATCAGGGTAATAAGCAGATGCGGACACCGGTAGATAATTACTCTGCCCGGGAATCCAGAGTCGCTTGATATCCCGTTGAATCATCAGGTCGGGGCCGGCAGGCTGGACATTGAAATCGCCAACCGGGCGGAGATGGAACACTTCCCGTGTCCCTTGCGAGTGCTTCAACAGAGCAGTCTGGGTGTAATGACCGGCATGAAGTGCATCTATCTGCCCGCCGGAGAGGGTGTTTCGGGGTAGCAGGCCGACCAAAGTGACCGAAACTACCAGCACGGCGGCTACCGAACCTGCCTTCATCCACAATGAACCGGAAAGACGGCGTGATCCGAACTCACGAGGGGCAAGAATAGCAGGCTCATCGGCAATCTGTGCGGCTATGCGGTCGGCAAATCCGGACGATGCCCACTGAGTACCCTTACGATCATTCTGTAGTAAAAAAGAAATCCGGTACTGATTTTCCCAGGCATCCCGCAAACTTCGCTCGGTTTGCAAACGCGCGGCCATACGATTGGCTTGCAAAGGCCCCATTTCGCCTTCCATGAAGGCCATCAGCTCTTCTCTACTTTGATTATTCATGACTGTTCCTGATTTAACAAAGGTGCCAAAACCTTGGCAATGGCTTCCCGTGCCCTGAAAATCCGTGATCTCACCGTCCCCACTGGACATTCCATCACTTGCGCAATTTCGTCATAACTGAGCCCTTCAAACTCCCTGAGTGTTACCGCCGTTCGCAAATCTTCCGGCAAATCTGATAAGGCCCCGTCAATATGTTCCGCCAGTTCCTTGCTGAGCAGAACACCTTCCGGAGTATCATATTCTCTTAGTCCATCAGCACCGGCAAATTGTTCCGCATCTTCGGTTTCGGCATCAACAATAGAGACCTGCCGCCCCTGGGCGACCAGATGATTTTTGGCGGTATTGACGGCAATGCGATACAGCCAGGTATAAAAGGCGCTATCCCCGCGAAAATTTTTCAGGGCGCGATAGGCTTTGACAAAAGCTTCCTGGGCGACATCTTCGGCTTCTTCCGGGGTGCGCACAAAGCGACCGACCAGAGCGACTACCTTGTGCTGATATTTGCGCACCAGCAGATCGAAAGCCTTTTTTTCTCCTTTTTGTACCCGCTGAACGAGCAGCAAGTCCGTGGACGCGCCGCTTTCCGGCGCGCCGCTGGAGCCGCGTCCACTGGTTTTACTCATTCGGCCATCCTTTAGGGTTCTGGTGCCGTTCTTCACCTTGTTAGCGCGACATCGTATCATGACCCGCGCGTTTTCTTGCAACACCATCCCTACGACTATTTTCAGGACGCTGAATGCCCGCTTTTGACTTTTTGATTATCGGTTCCGGCGCTGCCGGCCTCAGTGCTGCCCTGGGGCTCGTCCGGCTGGGGAGTGTCGCCATCCTCAGCAAGGATCAGGCCGCCGTCTCGGCCAGCGACTGGGCGCAGGGGGGGATGGCGGCGGTCATGGATTTCACCCGGGACAGTATTGCCATGCACATTGAGGATACCCTGGGTGCCGGGGCGGGCTTGTGTCATCCCGCTGCGGTAACCCGGATTATTCAGGCAGGCCCTGCAGCCGCGCAACAATTGATCCACTGGGGAGTGCCTTTTGATCGTCAGCAGGATGGTGCCTGGCACCTGACCCGGGAGGGAGGCCATCGGGTGCGGCGCGTGCTGCACCGGGCCGACAGCACCGGAAACGCCATCGAAAGCACCTTGCTCGGGCAAGTGCGACAGCAAGAAAGCATCTGTCTTTACGAAAATCATGTGGCCTGCGAATTATGGCTTCATGAAGGACGCTGTCAGGGTGTCTGGGTCATGGATGCCGAACACGATACCCCGGAATTATGGACTGCCAGAGCCATCATTCTCGCGAGTGGCGGAGCCGGTCAACTGTATTTGCACAGCAGTAATCCCCTGGTCGCTACCGGGGATGGTATAGCCCTGGCTTACCGGGCCGGCGCGGAAATTGCCAATCTGGAGTTCATCCAGTTCCATCCAACAACTCTCTATGATCCGGGTCATGCCCCGTTTTTACTTACGGAAGCACTGCGCGGTGAAGGCGCCGTACTGCGCCTGCCCGATGGTCGCCACTTTCTGGACCATTATGATCCGCGTGCTGAACTGGCACCTCGCGACATTGTCGCCCGCGCCATTGATACCGAAATGAAAAAACATCAGCTGTCTCACGTCAGCCTGGATATCAGTGGTCAAGCAGCAGATGCCGTGCGCCGGCATTTTCCTGCTATTTATCGTCACTGTCAGGAACGTGGCTATGATCTCACCCGGGAGGCAATCCCGGTGGTGCCCGCTGCCCATTACACCTGTGGCGGGGTGGTGGTGGATGCTTGCGGGCGCAGCACCCTGCCCGGCCTGTATGCGGCAGGAGAAGTCAGTGCCACCGGTCTGCATGGGGCCAATCGCCTGGCCAGTAATTCCCTGCTGGAATGTGTGGTCGGAGCAGCCAGTATTGTTGAAGCCCTGGAAGGCGAAGCCCGGCTTCCGGAACAGCCGATCCATCGTGCTGTCGTTCCTGGCCTGGCGGCATCAAGACAGCAGGGAGTGCTCCCGGATCAACATAGCATTATGGAGATGCGCCTCACGATTCAGCACGTTATGTGGCAGTCCGGAGGCATTATTCGCAACGATCAGGACATGAGCAAGGCTGTGCAGCAACTGGCGGCCATGGCTGAACGAATCGGGGATAGTTCGGGCGTATCGCGGAGCTATCAGGAATTGCGCAACTTGCGGCAGAACGCCGAAATCCTGCTGCGTTCCGCCCTGTTTCGCCGTGAATCCCGGGGCTGTCATTTCAATGCGGATCATCCGGATTGCGCTGAAGAAGCTTTCGATGTCATTACCCAACGCGATCAGGAACACCCTTACGCGCGTCCCATAGCTGGCGCAGATACAGACGCCAGAGACGCCAGGCCTCGTCCTTGAGCGGAAAAATGCCAATCAGGATATGTTTTTTCCGGTGTCCACTGCGCAGCTGGAGAACACCCAGTCGCGGATGGAGGAAAGGTTGCGCCGGCAACTGAACCGCTACTTGCTCACCACTGCCGAGTTGCAGCAGCAGCTGATTTTCGGGTCCTGTCAGCAGGGTAACGGGCAGGCGCAACTGGCGCCGGGCTGACCAGGGACAGCGCCAGACCACCCAGGCAGCCACGCCCATAAACACCAGCAGGCCAAAGCGAAAATGGTCGAACATGGCCAGGAGTGCCGAGATCCCCGCCAACATACAGGGTACACTGTGCAGCAGCGCCTGGTGCCGCAGCGACCCGCAGAAAAGCGGCGGCAGCGCTTTGTCCCCGTCATTCATCGCGCTATGATGATCAACTATGTATCAGCACGACCGGGAGTATATTCATGACATCAGCCGCCATCCAGTTTTCCCTCCTCAACCGTGAACTGGGACTCATCCACGCCCATGGCGCAGACGCCGAAAAATTTCTGCAGGGTCAATTCTCCAATGATCTGCGCAGCTTGACCAGTGGCGGCCAGGGACAATGGAGCAGTTACAGCACCGCCAAAGGGCGGATGATTGCCAATTTTTATGTGCAGCGTAGTGAAGATCACTTCTGGTTGAGTCTTTCCTCCAACTTGGTCGAGCTGGTTGCAGAACGTCTGCGCAAATTCCGGATGATGGCCAAACTGGACATTGAAAATGCGGAACCCGCGCATGGACTACTGGCTGTTTACGGAACAGATGCCGGAAAAAACCTGGCGGAGGTTTTAGGCTGCGCCATGCCCGCGCATGAAAATAGCGGTGTCGTTCAGGATGATTGGATGCTGACCCGCCTGCCCTGGGCTGGACAGGAAATCTACCAGCTGATCGCTCCAGCCGGAAAACTGGCCATGTTGAGCGATGCCCTGAAGCAATCCGGTGCAGAAGAAGCCTCTGTGGAACAATGGCGCTTGACAGCCATCCATGCGGGGGTGGCTTACATCAGCCAGACTACCAGCGAGAAAGTTATCCCCCAGGAACTCAATCTGGAAGTATTGGGCGGCATCAATTTCAAAAAAGGCTGCTATCCCGGTCAGGAAATCGTTGCACGCTCCCACTACCTGGGCAAGCTCAAAAATCAGATGTATGCGGTCAGCGCCGGGGGTCCTTTAGCGGTGGGCGCTGAAGTATTTGCCGAAAGCATGGGTGAGCAAAGTATCGGCCTGATCATCAATAGTGCCGAATCCAGCCCAGGGCAGTATGCGGCCTTGGCGGTTCTACGTGCCGCCAATGTCGGCGAGCCTCTCCGGGTAGGGGCGGTGAACGGTGCAGAAATACAAATACGGCAACTACCTTATACCCTGCCCCTGGATATGCCCAAAGAGGCCTGAAAATGTGGGGGATTGTCGCAGGACTGGTCAGTTATCCGGTATTTTCCTGGTACAGCAAGCGTTTTCTGGATGATCAGGGGCTGGAATCGGGATTCACCCGGATGCTCCTGGTATTCCTGGTAGCCACCATACTCTCGTCGGCCTTGGGCTATGGCGTATCCTGGCTGACCACCCCGGCCCATACTCAAAGTACCCAGGCCGCCCTGGAAAAAAAGAGTACGGTCATTCTTGGCAAGGAACTCCACTGTCTGCAGAACCCTTCCAGTCCGGCCTGTCAGTCGGCCGCCCAGCAGGGCAAGGCGCTGGAAAACCAGTTGCTGGGGAGTCTTGGTGCGGGCAGCGGCCAACAGTAGCGTTATCTCACACACATTCCCAACGTAAATCTGCCAGATGTTATATCGTCATGGATAACATGTTTCTGATCTAACTGCTTACAAAGCACCCCTACCCGGCACCGGGTTTTTCAGGAAATTTTTTCTCCGGCAACACCGTTCCGGAAGGTCGCAAAATGGCTGAGATGTCCGCCTTTTTTCAGCAGCTCAGCATAGGTTCCTGATTCAACCACGCGGCCTTCATCCAGAATAAACACCTGATCCATCTGCTCCAGGCCCAGCAGGCGGTGAGTAATATACAACACTGTGCGCCCGGCCATGAGGGGCTGCAAATCCCGGAGAAATTCCATTTCCGTAATGGGATCGAGGCCTTCTGATGGTTCGTCGAGAACCAGCCAGGGCGCATTTTTGAGGATTGCTCTAGCAATAGCCACCCGCCGACTCTGACCGCCCGACAGCTTTACTCCGCCCTCACCGACAATGGTGTCCAGCCCATCGGGTTGACTGCGCACAAAGCTTTCCAGTTGTGCCGCCGCCAGAGCCTTCCAGAGTTCCTCTTCTTCCGCATCGCCCTTGGCTACCAGCAGATTATCGCGGATAGTGGTGTGAAACAGGTAAGAACGCTGAGAGACAACGGCAAAGTATTCCCGCAGTTGATCAGCCGGAAAACTTTTGAGTTCATGCCCGCCCAATTGCGCACTACCCGACTGATAGTCATAAAAACGCAATAACAAATTGGCCAGGCTGCTTTTACCAGCGCCTGTTGCCCCCAGTACCGCCACTTTACTCCCTGCCTTGATCTGGAGATTCACCCCGGCCAGGGCATCTTGCCGGCTACCGGGATAACGTAAATGCAGATTCTCCAGCAACAGGTCCGGTTGCTGTACTTCTGGAGCCGGGCCACTGGCATCGGGAAAGGGCAAGGCGCTATCAGCCACGGAGAATATGCGCCGGGCGGCCTGGCGGGTCTGGCCGAGAAACTGAAAAGCCAGCGGTAAGGCAACAATGGCTTCAAAAGATCCCATCACCCCCAAGGCAAACATGGGCAAATCCGAAGGTCCAAGATGCCCGCCATGAATCAGTGGAATAGCCAGAATCAAAATCACCCAGATAGCCAGATTCCCCATGAAGCTCATCCCGGCGGTGCCGAGACCGCTGATCTGGGCCATTTTGGCCTGCCGCTGCAAGATGGCATCATTGAGACGGTTACTGCGGCGCAGAATTTCCGGCCCCACTCCATAAGTGAGGAGTTCCCCCATGCCTTGCATGCCATCCACCAACTGCACCCGATATTCGGACTGCAAATTGGTCATTTCGGCGCCGCTGCGCGCACCCAGACGCTCTGCAAGCAGAGGCAAAGCCAGTCCGGAAACAGCCAGAAACAAAAACAGGGCGATGGCCAGGCGCCAGGCAAAAAATGCAAAAAAACCGGACATCAGCAGCGTAGCCAGACCCGCGACCAGAAAAGGGGTGAATACACGCAGATAAAAATTGTTGAGGGTGTCTATATCCGCTACCAGGCGGGATAAAATATCTCCCGAGCGATACCCCTGCAGTCCTGCCGGTGCCAGCGGTTCGAGCCGACTGTAAAACCAGCTGCGTAGTTGCGCCAGCAAACGAAAAGTGGCTTCGTGGGTGATTACCCGTTCCAGCCAGCGGGAAATCACCCGGGTCGTGGCAAAGGCTCTGACTCCGGCGGCCGGCAAGAAAAAATTATATAAATTGAGGGTGGCATACCCACCCAGCCCCGCCAGCGCAGCGCTGGCCAGAAACCAGCCGGACAGTGCCAGCAGACCAAAATTGGACAATATGGTCAGCAGCGCCAGGAGGGCACCACCCAGCATCCAGAATTTATAGGGAAAAAACAGTTTTAAAAGGCGCCAGTAATCAGACATGGATTTCTCCCCGATAAGCCGCCACCATGCGGGCATAAACACCACCTGCCGCCAACAATTCCCGGTGGCTTCCGCTTTCAGCCACCCGGCCCGCCTCCAGCACAATAATATGATCAGCGCGTTCTGCAGTAGCCAGTCGGTGGGCGATGACAATGGCTGTACGACCCTGAATTAAACGCTGCATGGCATCCAGCACCAAGGCCTCGTTTTCCATGTCGAGGTTGGCGGTTGCCTCATCGAGAATAAACAGCGGCGGATTTTTGAGAAATGCCCGGGCCAGGGCAATGCGCTGAATTTGCCCACCGGAAAGTCCCTGACCGAGATCCCCGATCATGCTGTCAAAACCTTGCGGCAGCGCTTCAATAAATTCCAGGGCATGGGCATTTTTGGCTGCTTCGCGGAGTGCTGCGAGATCTGCATCGGCTTGACCCATACGGATATTGTCGGCAATGCTGCCATGAAAAAGCCGGGGATTTTGTGGGACCCAGGCGAGTTGTCGCCACCACAATTGCGGATCGATGGCATTCAAGGGCATCTGCCCATTGACGAGAATCTCGCCCTTATCGGCATGGACAAACCCGAGAATGGCATTGGCCAGAGTACTTTTGCCGGCACCGCTGGAACCTACCAGGGCCGTTACCTTGCCCGCAGGAAATTCAGCCGTGACCCCATCCAGGGCCATACGACCGGGTTCATAGGAAAAACACAGATCGCGAATGACCAGACTGATTTCTTGGGAATGCACATAATCTGCGGCAGGTTGTGGTTTTTCCGGCAGGGGCATATCCAGAATTTCGAAAATGCGCTTGGCTGCAGCAATGGCGCTCATGCGGGCATGATAATGGGTGGAAAGGCCGCGCAGCGGATTAAAATACTCGGGAGCCAACAGCAAAACGAAAAATGCGGTATAAAAGGTGACTGCGGCGTGAACCTGCAACAGGCGGGCACCCAGTGAAACGGCCACCAGGGCAATGGAGAGGCTGGCAAAAAACTCCAATACAGCTGAGGTCAAAAAAGCCACCCGCAAACCTGCCATGGTACTGCGCCGGTAATCATCGGATATACGCGCCACAATTTCGATTTCATCCTTGGCACGACCGAAAATCTTCAGCGTGGTCAATCCCTGCACCACGTCCAGAAAGTGTGCGCTCATCAGCAGCATTTTGCGCCACTGGCGCTGATTGACCGATTCGGCCGCATAACCGACCAGCACCATGAAAAAAGGCACCAGCGGGCCGGTAATCAACAAGATCAGACCACTGATCCAGTCCTCGGGAAAGACTACCACCAGAATGGCCAGAGGAATCAGACTGACCAGGGCCATTTGCGGCAAATAGCGGGAAAAATAAGGCTCCAGTGCCTCGACACCCTCAATCATGGTGCTGGCAATATCCGCACTGCGCTCCCCGGCAATGGCCACTGGTCCCAGTTGCAGCAAATGGTTCAGTAGTTGTTCCCGCAGATAGCTTTTGATGCTGGCGCTGGCCCGAAACGCTACTAGTTCCCCGGCCCAGGACAGACCGGCCCGCAACACGAACAATGCCAGCATGGCCCAGAGCAAAGGCATAACGGCAGCCAGGCCCAGTCCTTCAAAAGAGACACCATTGACAATATGGGCGAGAATAAAAGCCTGGAGAATAATCAGCAGCCCGGCGGCCAGCCCCAAGCCAATCCCGAAGTACAAGGTACCCCGGGTCCGTCGCCCTTCCTGCATCAAGCGTTGATCTATGCGTACTGGTTTAGACATTATCAACCTCTAATATACTTATGCAACAGTAACACAGTCCGGCGTTTATCTCACCTGGTAAGACCTAATCCGTACTCAATCACCCAGAAAAAGGGTCAGCACTCCGGTATAACCATATATTTTGTCGTGGGATATTTCCCCATTGGCGAAAAATCCGACGAGGGGAAAATGGCCCAGCCGGGATTCAATCAAACGCAGTTCCGCAGAATCCGGCCCAAACAAACCCTCACCTCTGCCCAGACAGGAAAAATACAGGCCTCCGCGAATGGGCCTTCCATCCACCAGTTTTTCCAGCTCACCCAGCATTCTCAACAAATCTTCCCGGGCCGTGCCACCATCGCGCTTGCAAAACATCAGCGCCTGGCCCGATTCGATATATTCGCCAATCGCCAGTACCTTCTGCTTCATATCTACACCAATCAGATTGCGCACGGTGTAATCGCCCCGGTCATCGTTGGCGACCGGCAAAGCGGCAAATATATAGCCTGCTGCCCGCTGCAAATCCCGGGAGAGTACCTCACCGATTTCTTCGTAGAGCACATCGAGGGCGGGACGGCCGTCAAGCGTCCCTAGCAAGTTACTGCGGGCTTCACCAATAATATGCACTGGTCCGATGGGGCTGCAGCCCTGGGAAAGACGGGTAGCAATAGCCACCTGATCGCTAAAAAACACCCCACTCACCCCGCCATGCAGGGTTTTGTCAGCAATTTGTGCGCTTTTACCCCGACTACTGCTAAGACCGCCGGTGATAAACCCGCTTTGCGTCATGCCCGCACAATGCTGCACCAATTCAGGCAAGGCACTGGTGGCCGGGTCACCGTGAACTATCGCAAAATAAGGGGGAACTCCATTGAGCAGGGGTGGCTGGGTACTGAGCACCGTCGTCATTCCTGAAAAAACCGTAAAATCCGATTCCGGAAAATCCGTAACCATCAGCGCCAGAGCAGGTTGATCGAGATATTCCTGCGCGGTGGCACATATGCCAATGCCCACGCAACCGGTCCAGTGCGGAACATCCACCCTGAGTTTCAACTCCGCCAACAGATCCGGGAGATCATTCTCAAATTCATCAGACAGGTATAGAAATCCCAAGGTGCCGGTAAGCGCCTGGCTGCCAGCCATCGCCAGGGCGCCCGCCAAAGCTACGCGCCAATCGGGATCAGAAGCGTGTCCATAAGCAAACGGTGGCTTGAAGGCGTGCACTATTCTTCCTCCGGAAATGGTGAAGGGCTAAAACGCGAAAAGAGCCAGAGCTGAACTCTGACTCTTTTCGCGTATCTGGTGGAGCCAAGCGGGATCGAACCGCTGACCTCTTGAATGCCATTCAAGCGCTCTCCCAGCTGAGCTATGGCCCCGATGTCGCGTAATATAGGGATTTGCCCCGGCACTGTCAAACGATTTCTACTGCTGTATCACCATCCCGTCATAAGCGGGAGTGATGCCAGCCGGAAGTTCAGCGGCAAATTTTGCATAATCAATGTCATGCGTCATATGTGTAAAAATAGTTTGCCTGGCACCTATGCGGCGGGTCCAGTAAAGGGCTTCTTCCACATTCAGATGGGTGGGATGAGCTTCGTAGCGCAGACAATCGAGGATCAATAAATTCAAGTTTTGCAGTAGCAGCAAACTTTCATCGGGAATGCTTTTGAGATCCGTCAAATAGGCCACATCCCCAAAGCGGAAGCCGAGAATGGCTAATTTACCATGCATGATGGGGACGGGCGTAACCGGCAACGCGCCAAAAGTCAGGGAACTCGTAAAGCGATGCATGGACAGGGAAGGCTTTGCCCAGGCGGCATCGGGCGGCAGAAAACAATAGCGAAAACGGGTTTCCAGTTCCGTGGCCGTTTTTTCATCGGCATAACAGGGAATGACGATTTTCTGGGCGAAGTTGAAGGCGCGCAGGTCATCAATGCCGTTGATGTGATCTGCATGAAAATGGGTATAGAGCACGGCGCTGAGCTGTTGTACCCGGGCATCCAGCATTTGCTGGCGCAGGTCGGGCCCGGTATCTACCAGCAAAACTGGTCGCCCTGCTCTACCAGAATACTGGCGCGGCGGCGGTGATTGCGGGGGTCACTACTGTGACAGACAGGGCACTGGCAGGCAATGACTGGGGTGCCGGCGCTGGATCCTGTGCCCAGAAAAGTAATTTTCATGCCGGCACCATCGGGACAAAGAGGCGATGAAAGTTAGCGCTGGTTTGCCGGGCCAGTTCGGCCAAAGTTTCACCCCGTAATTCCGCAAGAAATTGCGCGACATGATGCACATAAGCCGGTTCATTGCGTTTACCGCGCATGGGCGTGGGAGCCAGATAGGGTGCATCGGTTTCCACCAGCAGGCGATCCAGAGGCAATTTGCGGGCCACGTCCTGCAGATCTACCGACTTCTTGAAGGTCACAATGCCTGATAGGGAAATATAAAAGCCCAGATCCAGGGCCGCGCGGGCAAAATCCCAGTCTTCCGTAAAGCAGTGAATGACGCCTCCGGATGCCCGGGCATCTTCGCTGCGCATGAGGGCCAGAGTATCGGCGGCGGCGGCGCGAGTGTGCACAATCACCGGTTTGCCCGTGGCCTTGGATGCGGCAATATGACGGGCAAAGCGTTCCTGTTGCCAGCGCAGATCGCCTTCACTGCGAAAATAATCCAGCCCGGTTTCTCCGACTGCCACCACCTTGTCAGCAGATAGAGCCGCAAGCAGGACATCCATACCGGGTGTTTCCGCTTCCGGCTCGTTGGGATGGACGCCGGCGGCGGCCCAGATGCCTTCATTTTCCGCCGCCAGTGCCTGCACCCGCGCCCAATGTTTCTGCACAACCGCAGCGATAAGCAGCTCCTGCACTCCGGCAGCGCGGGCACGTTCCAGAATCTGCGCGCGATCTTCGGCAAAATCTTCAAAATCCAGATGACAGTGGGAATCTACCAGCATGAGGAAACCTGTTTAGAGTGGATGACTGGATGTATTCTGAATGGTACCGGACTGTAACCCAAGCCCCTGGCGTTGGCGAGCAGCCTCAAAAAGACAGATGCCGGTGGCCACGGACACATTCAGGCTCTCCATGGCCCCGGCCATGGGGATGTGGGCGAGATAATCACAATGTTCCCGCGTCAGCCGCCGCAGCCCTTTACCTTCCCCACCCATGATCATCACCAGAGGCATGTTCAGATTCAGGGTATAAAGATTCTGCGAGCCCTCTCCGGCCATTCCCACCAGCCAGTAGCCCGCTTCCTGCAAGGAGGCCAGACTGCGGGCCAGATTGGTGACCGTACAGACCGGCAGGCGTGAAGCTGCACCGGCTGCAGCCTTGCGCGCCGTGGCATTGACTGGACAGGCATTATCCTTGGGCAGGATGACTGCATTTACCCCTGCTGCTTCGGCACTACGCAGGCAGGCCCCAAGATTATGGGGATCCAGCACCCCGTCTAGCACCAGCAAGAATCCGTGACCGCCCAGTTGCTCCAGAATATCCGTCAGATCCGCTTCCGGCTGCTGCTGCAATACCCCCGCGATCCCCTGGTGTTTATCCGTATTGAATTTACGCGCCAGAGCAGCATGCCGCAATTCATGGACTGTCAGATTCTGGTCACGGGCTTTTGCCAGCAACGGTTTCAGGCGTTCGTCATCGCGCCGCTCCGTCGCGAACCAGAGAGCCCCCAACTCGCCAGCATCCAGGGCTGCCTCGACGGCATGAATCCCATACAGCTGCTCTTCAGGCATGTGGCTCCTCGCCGGGTGTGATTATTTCATGCATATGTCGCGCTTCGGGTGGAAGAAATCCCAAGCCGATGCGGGCAAAAGCTGCCTGTTCGCTTTCGGCGGGAAGCTGATCCCAACCCCTCCGATTCCGGCAATAAGCCACCCATTCAGCTGGTCCCGTATGGGCCATCTGGGCAAATCCCCAGGCCGGTTTTTCGACCTGATAAAACTTGACCGGGATACCTTCGTGACTCAGGGCCTCGCGACGACCTGCGACAAAAGACTCGAAAAGCGGACAGACTGCCGAAAACTGGTCCCAGATTTCCGGCGTCAAAACCCCTTCGCGCAAAAACTCCAGGCGCGGCACTGGCCAGACACCCCGGCGCAGAGGACCGGTGCGTTCGAGACGCCAGCCCATACCCCCTGCCCATTGCAGTATGGCTTTTTCAAGAGCCAACCAGTCTTCGCGTGCTTGTTCAGGCACGCGCTACTCAGAAACTGTCGAAAATGTCATCGACAATATTTTCAGCCACCCCGAAACCGGCACCCAGTCCCAATCCGGTCATGACATTCCCCAGAAAGCCACTGCCCATACCCGGCTGACCTTGCATGGGGGCATTCCAGGGACGCTGCTGCATATTGGGGTTCATACCCTGTTGATTCATGCCTTGCATCTGGCCCTGCATCTGCATTTCCAGTTGCTGAATGCGCTGGGCCATCTGCTGCATCATCATCCCGATATTCTGCTGCTGTTGCTGCAGATTCATGGCCAGACCGCGCAGTTCCATGTTGATTTCCCGGGCGGTCATATTATCCGGGGCCAGACTGTTCACCCGACCGGCCACCTGCTGCAAGGCCTGCAGATTATTCTGGGTCTGTTGTTGCAATTGATTGTACTGTTGATCAAGCATTGTGTAGTCCATGATACGCTCCTGCTTCACAAGAAATTCTGACCGTTAGATCATTAAAAACGCCTTACGTTCCTGACGTTGGCCAGGACAAGATCTTAAGAAATCATTCCTGAAGACGGATACGGCGTTCCCAGGCCCGCCAGACGCCCCGCGCCAGCAAGACCAGAATAGGGCCGATAATCAGTCCGATCAAGCCAAAAGCTTCAGCACCTCCGAGGATACTGAAAAACACCAGAAAAAACGGTGCCTGGGTTTGCGATCCGGTGAGTAGCGGGCGGACGACCAGATCGGCCACAGTAATGACAAAAAGCCCCCAGCCCAGTACCGCCAAACCGGCAATCCAGTGCCCGGTAAAGGCCAGCCAGATGGTTGCGGCACCCACCACCGCCGTCGCGCCGAAAGGCAAGGGTGAAATAAGAGCCGTAGCCACCAGCCACAGCGGCCACAGGGCCAGGCCCGCCAAGGCATAGGCAATACCAATAAACATCCCTTCGATAACACCCACACCAATCAAACCAATCAATACCGAACGGGCAGCATCCCGGCAGGCAGCCAGAAAGCGGTCCCCCCGATCACGCCCCCAGAGTTGGGTGGTACCCAGGCGCAGGGCCTCGGTAATGCGCTCACCATGCAAAGCCAGGGCAAATACGGTGAGGGCGGCAAAAAAGGTATGCAGGGTAAAAATCCAGAGCTGGCTCAGGGAGTCGGTAATGATGCTGGCGTGGGTGCTGATAAAAGAGGACATATAGGCGCCATTCAGGGCACTCAGATGATAGCGTAACCAGTGGCCGATATACGGAATCTGCATGACCTCGGGAGGCACCATCAGCAGGGAGTTTCCCGACTGCCAGCGGGCAATCAGCAGGGCCACCTTGGGCAGAATGGTATCGACAATAATCACCGCCGGAATAATGATGATGGCAATCCAGGCGACGGCATGGACCAGGGAACCCAACCAGCGCGGCAGATGAAAGGTTCTTTCCATGCGCAGTTGCCAGGGCCAGCCGACCGTAGTCAACACTGCCCCCATCAACAATGGTCCGGCGAAGGGGCTCAGGGTGTAAGCTGCTCCGGCATAAATGAGCAGCAGCAAACCCAGACCCCAAAGGGCATAGCGCGAATTTTCCTGGTCTTTGGGCACCGGATCCCTCGGGGGTAGTAACCTGATCTCAGGTCATCAATGAAGCTGGATACCGGCCCGGGTCCAGACCGGCTCCACCCCGTCGGGCAGGGGCAACAGTTGGCCAATAGCCGCATGGCCGATATCGGGGCCATGAAAATCCGAACCTACTGAACCCAGCAAATCCAGCTCCCTGGCCAGACGCCCGAGATGCTCCCGATCGCCAGCGGCCTGACTCCCGGAGCAGACTTCGAGACCCGCACCACCGGCTTCACGAAAGGCGGTCAGCAGGGCGCGTAAGCGGCTGGCACTGAGTTTGTAACGCCCGGGATGAGCGAGAATGGCAGAACCGCCGGCGCTGTTAATCCAGCGCACAGCTTCGGACATGGGAATCCAGTCACTGGGGACATAGGCCGGACAGCCCCTCCCGAGATATTTGCCGAAAGCCTCGCTGGCATCCGCACAATGGCCCGCGCGCACCAGCCAGCGGCCAAAATGACTGCGTCCAACCATGCGACTACCTGCCATAGCGCGAGCACCCGCTTCGGCTCCGGGAATGCCGGCGACTTCCAGCAAGCGACTGATCTCCGTGGCACGCCAGTCACGAAAAGCCATGATTTTCGCCAGTCCTTCCTGCAGCACGCCATTCTCCGGGTCCACAAAAAGCCCGACAATATGAATGCCCTGGGTTTCCCACTCACTGGACACCTCTACCCCGGGAATCAGCTGTATGCCCAGTTCGGTGGCCTTCTCGCCTGCTTCCGCCAGGCCGGCCGTGTTGTCATGATCCGTCAGAGCCATGACCTGGACACCCGAATCATGAACCCGCTGGACCAGGTCCCGGGGGTGCATGGTGCCATCGGAAGCCAGCGAGTGCATGTGCAAGTCAATAGGTGAAAACATTTTCTGATGCATAAAATTCATTCCCGAGCTTGGTGGGTGCCTTCCACTGCAGCAACCCGACGATTACATGCTAGCATAACATGCAGTACTTCTTTGGGCATATCAGGAGAAAATCGTGGCTCTTATTCTCGACATCGCCGGGGCGCAGAAGCGCTTTGAACAATACACCCAGCCCGTTCTGGCAGCTTTTGCCAGCAGTGGCATTGCTACCGGGGAGCAAATCACCCCGCCCATGATTGTAGATGCCTTGCGGCAGTTGTTCACGGTATTAGGCACTGATGTCACCGAATGGGACCCCGGCTTGCCCGAAGACGAACCCGAACGTATTGCCGACCTGACTATCGGCTTGCTCATGGATCTCGCTACCTGGGCGGATCGGCTTGGTGAAAAGCAGGCCAAAATTGCCCTGGAAATGATCACCGTCAGCATTGCTGCCTGGCTCTGCGCCCAGCACGGCGCATTGCACACTCTGGAACCAGTGGTCAATGGCCTGGCGGTACTGGCCAACAGTAACAACGAAGCTGAGGCGCTCAAGCCCCTGGCACATTTGATGGGTGAAGTGGTGAGCGCCGCATCAGCGGACTATGCGGCCGACCTGGACAGCGCCGATCCCCAGCGCCCCTGGCGCATCTTGTTGTTGAACTGGGGCATTACCGCTACCCGCGCCCAGGATACTGCAGAAATGCGCAAGGCTTTTGCCGCCCTCACCCATCATCTCCCCGCCGACGCCAACACGTTTTTTCAGGAAGGCATGCAGCAGGTCAACCGGGGCGATTTCTCCGCAGAAGTCAAAGCGGTCATGGCTGAAGCAGCCCGTAATGCGGGGCATAGTTTGCATTGATCCGGATTTACGGAAAAGGCCCGGAGCACAATGCTACCGGGCCTTTTTTCGCTGCGGTGTAAAGGCGTTACAGATCTTTGCCGTGTTTGGCCAGGAATTCCGCCACGCCAGCGCCGGTGGGGGTCATGCCGGCTTTGCCTTTTTCCCATTGGGCCGGGCAGACTTCGCCATGCTCCTCGGAGAACTGCAGGGCATCGACCATGCGAATCATTTCGTCAATGTTGCGGCCCAGGGGCAGATCATTGACGACTTCATGGCGAACCACACCCTGACGGTCGATCAAGAAGGAACCGCGCAGCGCCACTTCATCATTGAGCAGCACGTCATAATTGCGGGCAATGCTCTTGGATAAGTCGGCAACCATGGGCAACTGGATCTGACCGATACCGCCTTTTTCTTCGGGGGTATTTTTCCAGGCCAGATGAGTGAAATGGGAATCGACGCTACAGGCGATCACTTCGGTGTTGCGGCTTTTGAATTCTTGCAGACGATGATTGAAGGCCAGGATTTCCGAAGGACAAACAAAGGTGAAGTCCAGGGGGTAAAAGAAAAGTACCGCATACTTGCCTTTGATATGCTGTGAAAACTGGAATTTCTCATTGATGCTGTTGTCAGGCATGACTGCCGGGGCCACAAAGTCAGGGGCGTTTTTACCAACCAATACTGCCATGGGAATTTCCTCCTTGTCCGTTGCTGGGATAAAGTCCAGATTTGAACTATAGCGAATTCTCCATGGCCTTGCCATCCGGGCTTGAGGAACTCAGCGCGTAATCTGCCATGTTTTGCAAACAGCATTTGTCAATAACGTCACTGTAAATAGTGGGCAGGCGTGCGACCTTGGGCTAGAATGGGCGCCCAGATTGCCGGGGCAGCCCGGCCACCCTTCAACCGAATTGAGATAAACCCAAGGAGCCCGGCCCCCATGACCTACGTGGTGACTGAATCTTGTATCAAATGCAAATATACGGACTGTGTGGATGTCTGTCCGGTGGACTGTTTTCGCGAAGGTCCAAATTTTCTGGTGATTGACCCCGACGAATGCATTGACTGCACCCTTTGCGAGCCGGAATGCCCTGCCGGGGCCATTTTCCGGGACGATGACATGCCTGAGGGCCAGGAAGCATTCGAGGAAATCAATGCCCGCCTGGCCAAGGTCTGGCCAGCCATCATCCAGAAAAAAGCCGCGCCGGAAGACGCCGACGCCTGGCTGGAAGTCAAGGATAAACGCGGCCTGCTCGAAGAGTGAGTACCCCTGGCGCCCCCGCCGCGCTAAGCTCCCGGAGTTTTCAGCGCCTCCTGGCTCTGGTGCGTCCCTATCGGGGGCGCATTGCCGTAGCGATGTTGTTCATGGTGATTTCCGCTGCGGCCATGGGCGCCATGGCCTACATCATCAAACCTGTGCTCGACCAGATATTCATCCAGCATCGCGCCAACATGCTGGTCTGGTTACCCTTGGGTGTCATTCTCATTTATGCGGTCAAAGGCGCTGCCGATTACCTCCAGGCCATCAATCTCGCCCGGGTCGAGGAAGAAGTCCTGCGCGGTTTGCGCGAAAAACTCTTTGCTCATACCCTGCGCCTGCCCCTGGAGGTGCTCATTGACCACAGTCATGGCAGCACCCTGTCGCGCATGAGCCTGGACCTGACCTTGCTGCAACAGGGACTGTCGGTGCTGGCACGTTTTTTTCTATCTACTTTTCAGATAGTTGGCCTGCTTTTTGTGGTGTTTTACATGAGCTGGCAATTGGCGCTGATCAGCCTCATCACCCTGCCCATAGCCTTTTATCCTCTGATCCGCTTTGGCCAGAAGCTCCGGCACAGAGGCAATACCCAGCAGGAGCAGATGGGAGAAATCATGGATCAGTTCTCCCAAAGTCTGCGCGGGGTGGAAGTCATCAAAAGCCAGGGCGGGGAACCCTTCGAAGCGAACCGCTTTGCCCGCCAGGCCCAGCATTACTTTATCTTGATGATGCAAATCGCCCGCATCCAGAAGGCTACGGTGCCGGTGATGGAAATGATCGCAGCGCTGGGTATCGCCGCCATTATTTACCTCGGCGGCAGTCAGGTGGTCAACGGCAACATGAGCACCGGCGCTTTTTTCAGTTTTTTTACGGCACTGGGCTTGATTTATGAACCCTTGCGCCAACTGTCCTCCGCCAACAATCAATTACAGCAGGGACTCTCGGCGGCTGATCGGTTGTTTGCCTGGCTCGACCAACCTGCAGAACACACCGAAACTTCACCCAGCCCCCAGCCCTGGGGAACCTGGCAATGCCATGATCTGCGCCTGCAACTGGGTGTGGAGCAAATTCTCCAGGGATTGGATATTTCTATCCCGCCTCAGAGCACCACGGCCATCGTCGGTCCCAGCGGCAGCGGAAAAACCAGCCTGGTGCGGGTCATTCTGGGTTTGCTCCCGGCCAGTGCAGGCAGCATCAGCGTCGCTGGCACCGATAAAGCGCGGATACCCGACGGCGACTATCGCCGCTATTTCAGTTTTGTGGCCCAGGAACCGGTGTTGTTTACGGGAAGCGTCCTCAGCAATATTGCCTATGGCGAAAGCCAGCCGGATCGCCAGCGCGCCGAAACAGCGGCGCGACAAGCCCATGCCTGGGACTTTCTGGCGCGGAGCGGCGGGCTGGACAGCATGATCCAGGGCAATGGCGCCAATTTTTCGGGGGGGCAACGCCAGCGTCTCGCTATTGCCCGCGCCCTCTATCTGGATCGCCCAGTGCTGGTCCTGGACGAGGCGACCAGCAATCTTGACAGCGAAAGCGAAGAACGCATTGCCGAAACCCTGGCGGAATTGCATGGCCAGAAAACCATCCTGATCGTCGCCCATCGCCCCCGCACCACCCGCCTTGCCGATCAGGTCATCCGTCTGGAGCGGGGAAAACGCCTTCAGGGTTGATCGTAAAAGGCCCGGCATGAAGCATGCGCTATTGCTCAGCGCGCAATTGTCCCATCAGTTCGCGCAATAGCGCATCACCCCGGGCATCAGGATGGGCACCATAACGCTGGATCTGATACTGCTGCAGGAGCTGCTGGCGAATCTGGGGTGTACCTGCCAAGGCCGCACAAAAAGCCTTTTCCTGCCCGGGTCGGGAATCTTTCAGACCCAGTTGCCGCAGTGCCTGAATGGCCCGTTCACGCCAATAAAGCGCCGGATCACTGCTGCGGTCACTGCGCTGCTGCCGGAACCGGATACCCAGCAGCAACAGCAGCAAGGCTGATATACCCAGTAGCACTTTCCAGGCCGGTTGGGCGAACTGGAAACGGGTGTGATGATGCGGCCCCGGTAGCGGTTTTTGTGCCGCCGCCCCATGCTGGAAAAAATGCAGGAACTGCAAGCCCGCCGCCGTCCACAGAGCCCTTTGTTTGGCGGGTGTCAGATCAATGACCGTATTCACCCATTCCCACTGCAACCAATCCCAGAAGCGCTGCGAGACGGGCACCTGGTCCATGGTCATGGCGCCATTATTTCCGGCATTTTGTCCCTCAGGACCAAGGCTTGCCGGGGTGGCATCCAGGCGCACCCAGCCCGCTCCCGGCAACCAGGCCTGCACCCAGGCATGGGCCATACGTTGACGAATCAACCAGTAATTACCGACGGGATTGTATTCTCCGCCGTGATAACCGGTCACCACCCGCGCCGGCACCCCGTCCAGGCGCAGCAGGAGAGCCAGGCCGCCGGCATAATATTCGCAAAATCCGGTATGGGAATGCAGGAGAAAATCCGCCATGCTTTGGCCGTGGGGATAAGCCGCCGGTGCTTTCAGACTGTAGTGAAAGGACGGGCCATGAAACCAGTGCATCAGGCGGCTGACAGTTTGCGCGGGGGAATCCCCGGCCAGACTTTTGGCAAGCTCCCGAACCGCAGGCGAGGTGCTCACCGGCACCTGCAGGGCAGCGTGGCGTTCTGCCTGACTCAGGAACAAAGAGGGCGGACTCCCCGACCAGACTGCGTAGCGCAACGGCAGGGACGGCGCTTTTTGCAGTTGCAGGACACCATCAAACTGTACCTGAAATGCCAGGGGAATTTGCCAGCGTCGGGGGTAGGACAAGGCAAACAGATAGCGGCTGTCTGCGGGACTGAGGACAATTTCCTGATGGGTGAGTGCGGCATTCAGCGGGATTCCCGGTACTGATTTTTGTGGCGCGGCCGGAGAGCTTCGTGGAGAGGGCGAGCCCGGTACCCAGGTGTTGCCCTGGTCCTGCCACAAAATGGCCCCTACCCAGTAGAGCTGTTGCGGATTGCGGGGCTGCGGCTGGATCTGGGCGCGAAATGCGACGGCCGGGTCCAGAGCCAGACGGGTGATCTGATCAGGCGACAGATCAGCGCTGAACCCTGAGCGAGCCGCCCCCTGCGGCGGCCCCCAGGCCCAGAGTGGAGTCGGAGTGCGCGGCAGGAGTAGAAAAAACAAGCCTGTCAAAGGCAGCAGCAGCCCCATGAACAGCACGCTGAAAAACAGCATATAGCGAAAATCACGTCCCTGCAGGACGTTACTCCCCCGTTCCCGGGCGGCATCTGCCAGGGGCTGCCAGAGCAAACCCAGCAGCGCCAGATATAAAGTCACCAGCAGATAAATGCCGAGCAGGACATCAACCCGCAACCAGGCAGCCAGACCCATACCCAGCAGTACCAGAGCGGCCACCTGATAAAAATCCCGCTGGGAGCGCATTTCCAGGGCTTTCACGGCCAGCAGAATCAATACCGACTGGCTGGCAATGGCCAGCCAGTTACCCCAGCCTGAAAGGACAAAAGCCAGCAGCAGAAACAACAGCCCCCCGGACAAGCGCAAGGGTGCCGTAAACCACACAGGCTGCCGCCGCCAGGCTCCGTACAAGCCCAGCAGGGTGGCCAGCAGCCAGAGTCCCAACGCCCAGAATGCCACCTCCCTGCCCAATGCCAGCACAACCAGCGCGCCCATCGTGGCCGCCAGTAATGGTCCGATCATGTGTACGGGAATGTGGGAGCTGTTTCGGGCCATCAAGGTACCTTCCGTGGTAACCCGGCGAAGCGCTGGCCCCATTGCCGGAACTTCTGGGTAATACTCCAGGCAGCGGCTTCCGTGTCAGGGTCAGTTTCCGGTGGAAAAGGCGTCAGTTGTGCGAGCAACAGCAAAGCCTTGTCGGACTGCATCCGTCCCTGTGCCCTTTGGGCGCCCGTGGGCATCTGCAACTGCCAGAACCAGCCCTGAGCCCAGGCCTTTTCCAGTGCGGCCCGAAAAATCTGCAAGCGTTGTTCCCGTCCATAATCCTGCCATTGCGGGGCCTCCCAATCCAGCAGCAACGCTGCTTGCCCGGATTTTTCCTGCTCCCGACCGGGAAAGATCATGGCAACCGGAAAATTTTGCGACCAATCCACCCGTCGCCAGACAATCTGATGCAAGCTTTCTCCGGGACGCCAGTCACGAATCCAGAGGAAATCACCCTGCCCGCCCGCTTTGTCCGTAGCCTCATGCTGCTCACCCGGATCGCCGAGAGCAGGCACCGCCAACCCCTCAGCCGGAGCCACCCAGGGCATATCGGCCCCGCTCACAGGAATCTGCTGCCCTCTCCAGACGAAAGAAAAGGGGAACGCCGAACCCATCTTTAATATCGGCAGAGGAGGTTGCCCGCGTCGGGGTGGACACCAGCGCAGGGTAAGCACGGCTTCCTGACGCGCGGCGATGCGCGTCACGGCCTGACGGGAAGCGCCGAGTTGCAGCTCCATTAACCATAAGGGCCAGGGCTTGTTATTATGGATCCGCAGCAACAGATCACCGGTTTCTTCCGCGCTCAAAATCTGACCCGGCTGCAGACGGACTTCGACCCGCCAGATATTGGCCAGGGCCACAAAACCCGATAGCACCATCAGAGACAGCATCATGGATACCAGCAGAAAAAGCACATTATTACCCGTATTCACGGCGGCAAAGCCCAGCGCCAGGGTTAACCCGACAAAGACCTTGCCGGGACGGGAAAGTCTCACCTCCCGTTTTTGACGTTTCATGATGGATGCTCCTGCTGGCAGAACATCCGCGCAACTCAGGGATGAATATCCAGGCCCCAGGACTCCTGACCCAGCAGCAGCGCCAGATTTTCGCCGGACAAACTGGCCGTGGACAACAGTCGATGCGCCAGTACCGGAACCGCCACGGCGCACAAATCATCGGGGATGACAAAATCCCGGCCCGCCAGAAATGCCCAGGCCTGGGCGGCAGATTTCAGTGCCAACAAAGCGCGAGGTGATAAGCCCATACGGATACGAGCATCCATTCGGGACCGCTGCACTATCTGCAAAAGCATGTCTTCCATTTCCGTGCCCAGAAATACCTCCGTGACCTGCTGCCGCCATTTTTGCAACAAGTTCTGATGCGCGAGAGCAGACAAATCGGCAGGATACTGGTTTTTACCCTGGATCAGCAGGCGTTCTGCTTCGCGACCGGGATAGCCGAGGGAAAAACGCAGAATAAAACGATCCAGTTGGCTTTCGGGCAGCGGGAAGACCCCGGCATGTTCCTGGGGATTCTGGGTGGCAATCACAAAAAAGGGATCCGGCAGGGGCATACTTTGGCCATCCGCAGAAACCTGACCTTCGGCCATGGCTTCCAGCAGAGCCGACTGACTGCGAGGCGAGGCCCGGTTGATTTCATCCATAAGGACAACCCCATGAAAAATCGGACCGGGATGAAATACAAAGCGTTGACTGCGAGGATCAAAAACACTGCTGCCGAGAATATCTCCCGGCAGGAGGTCGGCAGTCATCTGCACACGGGCAAAATCCAGTCCCAACAAACGGGCCAACCCCAGGGCCAGAGTGGTTTTACCCACTCCGGGCACATCTTCCACGAGGATATGGCCGCCGGCGAGAAAACCGGTCAGGGCCAGACGGATGGCCCTTTCCTTGCCGAGCAGGACTTCCGCCAGGGCTGCCAGCAACTGCTCGGGATGGGGATCAGGACGGTGCTGTGGATCAGACTGCGCCGGAACGTCCGGGGTTAAAGATGCGGCATGGGTTTCCGGCGCACCTAGCATCATGAAAGAGCAGCCGCCACGTCGAGCTTGCGGGCGGCCAGCGCTTCATCCAGTCGGCCTACGGGCAGATGGTGTGGAGCTTCCCGCAATAGTTCCGGGTGCGCCAGGGCCTCCTCACGAATTTGCGCCATGACCGCGATGAAACGATCGAGGGTCGCCTGGCTTTCGGTTTCCGTCGGCTCAATCAGGAGACACTCGGGCACCAGTTGCGGAAAGTAGATGGTCGGGGCATGAATACCAAAATCCAGCAGGCGTTTAGCCACGTCCAGGGCGCGAATACCCGTGGCCTGCTGGAGATCGCTGACCGAAAGAATGAATTCATGACTGGCCCGGCGTTCCGGAAAAGCGGCCTGGTAACCCAGTTTCTGCAATTCCTTGAGCAGATAATTGGCATTGAGCGCGGCGTAGGCCGAAACTCGACTGACACCCACCCGACCCAGACGACGGATATAGGCATGGGCGCGCAACAACACGCCGATATTTCCGCCGTGGGCGCTGAGCTGACCGATACTCCGGGGTGCATCTTCTGCCGTCATCCAGCGCAGGGCGCCACTCTCCCCTTTCGTGACGGTGGGCAGAGGTAAAAAGGGCTTGAGACGCTCCTGAACGGCCACGGCACCGGCACCGGGGCCGCCACCGCCATGGGGTGTCGCAAAGGTTTTATGCAAATTCAGGTGCATCACATCAAAACCCATCTGCCCGGGCTGGACGCGCCCGAGGATGGCATTGAGGTTGGCCCCATCATAGTAGAGCAGCCCCCCTGCCGCATGAACGTGCCGGGCGATTTCCGCGATACGTCTTTCAAAAACTCCCAGGGTCGAGGGATTGGTGAGCATGATGCCGGCCACATCCGGACCCAGGTGGGCATCCAGGGCTTCCATATCCAGATCGCCATCGGGCAGATTGGGAATTTCGATGACCTCAAATCCGGCCATTTGCGCGCTGGCCGGATTGGTACCGTGGGCCGCCGTGGGGATCAGCATTTTGTTGCGGGCCTTATCTCCCCGGGCGTGATGATAGGCGCGGATCATGGCCACCCCCGCCAGCTCGCCCTGGGCCCCCGCTGCCGGGGTCAGGCTGACGGCAGCCATGCCCGTCGCCGCAGCGAGCCATTCCTGGAGCTCCCAGAGCACCTGCAGTAGGCCTTGCATGGCCGGCGCCGGGGTATCCGGATGCAGTCGGGCAAAACCCGGCAGGGAGGCCATGGCATGGGCAATGCGCGGGTTATATTTCATGGTGCAGGATCCCAGTGGATAAAACTGGGTATCAATGGAAAAATTCTTTTGCGACAAGCGCGTATAATGCCGCAATACATCCAGTTCAGAGGCATTGGGGAGATTTAACGGGGTCTTGCGCAGCAATTCAGCGGGAATATCTCCGGGGCTTTCCGGCGCTGGTAAAGCATGATCGTGGTCAAAAATACTATCGGGCACGGCATTTTGCCTGTTGTTTTCCTGGGGATGATTCATTGGGCCTCCAAAACGCTGCGCAGGGCGTCGCGATAGGTCAGCAGGTCAGATTCTTCCAGCAGTTCCGTCGTACAGACCAGCAAGTCCCCGGCTTCTCCCATATGCCACTCCTGCAGAGGAATACCGGCAAGCAGGCCGTGCCCCAGCAAGGCATCGCGCACTTTGACCGCAGAAATGGGCAAGCGCAGCACCCATTCATGAAAAAATGGACCAGCGTGGGGGAAGCTGACTCCCGGCAGTTCTATCAGGCATTCCCGCAATTGCTGAGCGCGGGTATGACAGATATGGGCGGTTTCCTGGAGGCCATGACTGCCGAGGGTCGCCATATGAATGGTGGCAGCAGTCACCATCAAGCCCTGATTGGTACAGATATTGCTGGTAGCCTTGCCGCGCCGGATATGCTGTTCCCGGGCCTGCAGGGTCAGGCAGTAACCTTCCCGGCCCCGGGCATCAAGCGTTTTGGCTACCAGTCTTCCGGGCAGTTGCCGTACATAGGCTTTGCGACAGGCGAGAAAACCAAAATAAGGACCACCGCCGGTCAGGGGAATACCCATAGGCTGGCCCTCTCCCACGGCGATGTCCGCGCCCTGCTCGCCCCAATCACCGGGGGCTTTGAGCATGGCCAGCGCCAGAGGATTGACGACGGCAATACTCAGCAAGCCATGAGCATGGGCCCAGTCGGTGAGGCTGTCCACCGTTTCCAGCAGGCCGAAGGCATTGATCTGCGGGACAATCAGGGCGGCCGCATCACCGGCTTCAGCGGGTAACTGTAGCAAGCCGGTTCGGGCATCATAAGGTACCGGTATGAGGCGAATCTGCTGCATGCCCAATACCGTATCCAGCACCTTCCGCCAGCTGGGCAACAGATTTTCGGGGACGAGAATGCTTTTTTCGCTGCCCTGAATGCGCAAGGCCATCAGACAGGCTTCCGCCAGCCCCGAGGCGCCATCGTAGAGGGAGGCATTACTGACTTCCAGCCCCGTCAGGCGGGTGATGAAGCTCTGGTACTCATACAGTACCTGCAAAGTACCCTGACTGGCTTCGGGCTGATAAGGCGTGTACGCAGAATAAAATTCTCCCCGGGCGGCAATTTCCCAAACGATAGCGGGAATGTGGTGGGCATAGGCACCACCACCGGCAAAACACAGCAAAGGGGTGTTGCTCTGCGCCCGGCCTTCCAACTCCCGACGCAGGACCCGCTCGGACAGCCCTTCGGGCAATGCCATGTCATGCACTTGCAGGCTGGAGGGAATTTCATCAAAAAGCGCATCCAGACTGCTTACGCCGACGGCCGCAAGCATGGCCGCCGTCTCCTCCGCATCATGAGGTATATAGGGCATTTACCTTAAACTCCCTCGATAGCGCTGTAAGCCGCCGCATCCAGCAATTTGTCAAAAGCCGCCGCATCGGCACTGACTACCATGATCCAGCCCTGCCCATAGGGATTCTCATTGAGCCACTGGGGATTGTCACTGAGTCCTTCATTGCGTTCCAGCACGGTGCCGTCAATGGGTGCATACAAGTCGGCTGCGGCCTTGACCGATTCCAGCACGCCGCAAACCGTCCCGGCCTTGACGGTTTTACCGACTTCGGGCACCTCGGCATAGACCAGATCACCCAGCAACTCCTGGGCATGATCGGTAATGCCGATCCGGTAACGTCCCCCGCCCAGATCTTCCACCCACTCGTGGGTGTCGCTATAACGTAATGATTCCGGAATTTTGCTCATGCCCTCAACACTCCTCAGCAAAGGAAAAAGTAGCGGCGCCCTGACGCCAGAAAGGTGGTTTGACCACCAGGGCTGACTTGCGAGCGCCTCGAATGACTAATTGCAGGATACTTCCCGGTTCTATCGGCGCATTGACCCGCGCCAGGGCAATACCGCACTGCAAACTCGGCGAAAAGATGCCACTGGTGACTTCTCCGCAAGGCTGTCCGGACCCATCTTCCAGCCCGTAGCCATGGCGGGGAATACCGGCGGGCAAGGCAATGCCGATCAGACGTGGACCATCACCGCGTGCGATTTCAGCCTCCAGTGCGCTGCGGCCCAGAAAATTCCGTTCCGGATCCCGCAAATCCACTGTCCAGGCAAGATTGCTGGCATAGGGGGATACCCGGGTATCCATATCCTGACCATATAAATCCAGGCCCGCTTCCAGGCGCAGGCTGTCTCTGGCAGCGAGGCCCGCCGGGATTATTCCGGCTGCGAGCAGGCGATCCGCCAAGGCTGGCATCTGGGTATTGGCGGCAATGATCTCTACCCCGTCCTCACCGGTATAACCGGTACGACCAATGAAATAATCATTTTCTTCCAGCGCAGTAAAAGTCTTCATGTTCTGCAGACCTGGGAGCTGCAGCAGATCGGCCACAATTGCCCTTGCCTTGGGGCCTTGCACCGCTAGAATGCCCAGATCAGGGCGTTTTTGCAGGGTCACCTGCCAAGCATGCTGGTCTATCAGGCGCTGAAAATGTGCCGTATCCGCATCGGCTCCCGCCGCATTGAGGACAATCCGGTAGGTATCGATACCCCGATGGTAAACAATCAGATCATCGAGGATACCGCCATCTTCCTGTAACAGGGTGCTGTACAGAGCTTTTCCCGGATGCGCGTCGAGTTTGGCCACATCGTTGGCCAGGGCATAACGCAGCAGACGACGGGCATCTTCACCTTCAATATCCAATGGCCGCATGTGGGAAACATCAAAAAACCCGGCTGTCTCACGAACGGCTTTATGTTCTGCCACTTGGGAGGCGTATTGCAAAGGCATTTGCCATCCGGCGAAATCCACCATACGGGCACCGTGGGCCAGATGCCATGGGTAGAGCGCAGTCTGTTTGCTCATGGGTATCTGCCTTCAGTCGCGAAAGTTAGTGAATTGCACAGGAAGACCAAAATCCTCGGCGCGCAGGGCGGCAATAGCCGCCTGCAGTTCGTCGCGACTTTTTCCGGAAACCCGGAGCTGGTCACCCTGGATACTGCCCTGGGCCTTGAATTTGCCATCCTTGAGATGCTTGATCATGCGTTTGGAAACTTCTGTTTCCAGCCCTACTTTCAGGGTAAGCACCTGGCGTTCCATGCCACCGGCTGCGGCAGCGCATTTACCGATATCCAGGGCTTTCAGATCCACCCCGCGCTTGACCAGCCGGGCTGAAAACAGATCGATCATCTGCCCCAGTTTATATTCATCTTCGGCGATTAAAATGATTTCTTTGTCTTTTCGTTCAATAGACGCCTTGCTGCCCTTGAAATCATAACGGGTGGCAATTTCTTTCTGGGTAGTATGCAGGGCATTGTCCACTTCCTGCATATCCACTTCAGAAACCACATCAAAACTTGGCATAAATGAGTTCCTTTACTGATCTCTGCTACTGGATAAATTCAACGCGAATGGAGTAGATGCGGAGCGGCATGAGGCGCATGACTGTGCCCCTCGCGACTGCCCGCCCGACAGCCTGGACAATCCGTCACCCAGCGCGATCCCTGGGGCGTAATTTCTTTTTTCCAGAATGGTGCACTGCTTTTGAGCACATCAATCAAAAAACGACAGGCATCAAAGGCGGCAGCACGATGCCGGGACCAGACTGCCACCAGCACAATATTGTCCTCCGGCTGCAACGAGCCGTAACGATGAATAATCAGGCTATCGAGAATGTCATACTGTTGCGCAGCTTCGCGACTGACCCTCTCCAGTTCTTTTTCGGTCATCCCCGGATAGTGCTCAATAACCAGAGAGAGAATGTCGCTGGCATCGCTGTAATCCCGCACCGTACCGACAAAAGTCACCAGCGCCCCCGCCCCCTTTGATTCGGGCAGTCCGGCACATGCCGCCGAAACATCAAAATCCTCTTCCTGAACTTTGACAATCATTCTCAACCACCTGTTACCGGAGGGAAAAATGCCACTTCGTCTTCATCATGAACAGGCGCGGTAAAAGGCACATGCTGCTGATTGAGAGAAGCCAGCAAATGCACGTCATGCAACTCCGTTCCAGCCTGCCCCTCCACCATAGTCAACACCTCTTCCACCGAAAACCCCCCGGGCGGACAGGGCAACTGCATCTCCGTCATCCCGACCCGCTCGCGGACGCTGGCAAAAAATTTCACATGAATCATTCGTGAGTTCCATTAGCGCAGATTGCAAATGATAACGCCCGCAGGCCCTGGGCTTCAACCGAAAGCAACCGCATGCCAGTACCAGACAAATTATTTCATGCGGGACATCTCGCCGGCTTTTGGACCTGCATCCATCTGGTATATAGTCTGCCCATGGAAAATTTCTTGAGTCACTATCTGACCTTTTTGGCCGAAACTGCCACCATTGTGATCGCTATCCTGATCGTTGCCGGAGGCATTGCCGCCATTGCCCTCAGTAAGCGCAAACCTGCGGCAACCGGTCAGGTACAGGTGACGGATTTACGGCGCCAGATTGAACAATCGGCCGCACACATTGAAGCCCTGCGCCTGGACAAAAAAGCCCGCAAGGCGCATCAGAAGACACTCAAAAAAGCCCACAAAGCTCAGCGCAAAGATACTGAAAAATGCACCTATCTGCTGGACTTCAAGGGGGATATCCGGGCCTCGGCGGTGAGTGCTCTACGTGAGGAAATCACCGCCATCCTCCAGGTCGCCCAGCCTGGCGATGCGGTGCTGATCCGCCTTGAAAGTGGCGGGGGCATGGTCAACACCTACGGCCTGGCGGCAGCCCAACTGTTGCGCCTGCGTGCCGCCAAAATACATTGTACGGTGCTGGTGGATGCCGTGGCCGCCAGCGGTGGTTACATGATGGCGGTCACTGCAGACTGGATTGTGGCCAGTCCTTTCGCTCTGCTGGGCTCCATTGGGGTGGTAGCGCAAATTCCCAATTTCCATCGCTGGCTGCAAGACCGCCACATTGATTTTGAGCAGTTCACAGCAGGTAAATACAAGCGCACGGTCACCCTGTTCGGCGAAAACACCGAAACCGGCCGGGCCAAGTTGCGTGAGGAACTGGAAGAAACCCATGCCCTGTTCCGTGAATTTGTGGAACGATATCGGCCAAAGCTGGATCTGGAGAAGGTCGCCACCGGCGAGGCCTGGCTGGGCAGCAAGGCTCTGGAATTAGGTCTGGTCGATCAATTGGCCACCAGTGATGAGATCATTGTGGATGCAGCGCAAAACGGGAAACTGCTGCAGATCAGCTATCAGCGGCCAAAAAATTTATCGCAAAAATTGGGGCTTGCCGCTCAGCGGGGCTGGGATAATTTTTGGTTTAGATGAACACCAGAGCATAAGATTATACTTATATAACTATAAGTTACGAAGACCTTGTCATCCTAGCCAGTTATCCTATATATATTAAATCAATAATTCATCACGGCAGAAGCCATCGTGTCCAATCAGACGGAAAATAATTCGGCCATCGAGCGTGACCGCGCTGCACTTTTTTCTTCCATGCTGCATGCCTTGAGTACCGTGCCTGCCGATGCTGGCGCATATGGTTTTCTCAATGCTCTTTGTCAGAGCCTTATCGATACCAACCCCAATCTGCAATGGGCCTGGTATGCCTTCCAGATCAACGGCCGACCCCTACTCCCTTATCAGGAATTCGGGATACAACAACATCCCTATATTGCCGAAGCAGCTCAAGACCCTTGTTATCAGGCACTGAACAATAATAAACCCCTCACTTATGCCCTGGATAATCCGGATTGTCCCGAGTGGCTTCAAGCTCTGCGCCCGCAACTGGCTGAAATCATTATAGTGCCTTTTGGTATTGAAGAACAAAAGGCCCTGGGGGTTGTTGGCAGCAGTGAGCCCGGATATTTCACCCGTGTCGGCATAGAATTTTTTTCAGCATTCGCCTATATGGGCGATATGATCATGAGCTTGCAGCGCCAGTCCCGTCGTGACCCTCTGACCGGATTGTACAACCGTATGGAGCTGGATGAACGCCTGGAGCGGGCCCTGGATCATGCCGATCACCATCAACGACTACTGGCTGTTGCCATGCTGGATATCGACAACTTCAAAGACATCAATGCCCAGCTCGGCAGACTGGGTGGTGACCAGATTCTGGTGGAATTCAGCCAACGCCTGCAGAAAGATTTGCGCAAGGAGGATGTGCTGCTGCGCATGGGCAGTGATGAATTTGTTCTGCTCTTTGAAGATATGGAGCGCTGGGCTGATCTGGAAGTGATCATGGAACGGATTCGTCAGTCTTTGGATCACAGCTTTCTGATCAATCAACACCATATAGCCATTCAGGTCAGTATCGGGGTGACAGTCTATCCTCTGGATGACAACAAGCCCCGGGAAATCATTCATCATGCCGACCTGGCCCTGCACCAGGCCAAGCGCCAGAAAGACAAAAATGCGCAGTTTTATACCTTATATGACCCTTCTTCCATTTATGATCCCAACACACCGCAACTCATTGCCCGGCGCCAGCATTACCATGCACTGCTCGAACAGCATATCATTACCTTTTATCAGCCGATCATCCACACCCCCAGCGGTCGTATCCACAAAGTAGAGGCTTTGGCCCGCCTGGAAGAAAACGGCAAAATCCTCGAAACCGGCGAATTTCTTCCCTGGCTCAATCCCGATGATCGCCGCACCCTCAGTTGCAAGGTACTGGAGCAAGCCGTCCGACAATGGCGTTTATGGCAGGACAGTGGTCAGACCGTGTCTATTGCCGTCAATTTTGAGCCTCAGGACCTGTTGCTCGAAGAAGTGATCCAGTTGATTGAAAATACCTTGCTTCGCTACCAGATGGTCCCTGAACAACTGTTTATAGAAGTACTGGAAGGTGATGAATTTCTGGATTACGCGTCCGCCAAAGTCCAACTGGGTCGTCTCAAGGCGTTGGGGGTGCGCATTTCTCTGGACGATCTGGGCACAGCCTACGCCAGTCTCCTGCGCCTTAAAGACTATCCTTTTGATGCCGTCAAGCTGGATCAGGCATTCAGTCGTCATCTGGAAAGTCGACCACGGGATCTGCACTTTCTGGCCAGCATGCTGGAAATGGCCAATGGACTGGGTGTAGAACTCATTGTTGAAGGTATCGAAAATGAAGAAGTACTGGCTGCAGTCACCGCATTAGGCATTCGCCAAGTACAAGGCTATGTCATCAGTCGTCCCGTTTCCGCACAAACCATCAGCCAGCAGTTCCTCGGCCAGAAATTAGCCCTCCAGGCCGATGCGACCAGTCTGTTGGTCAGTTTTGCGCGTTTTCTGGTGCTCGCCAAAGGATTGCGTGCTGTCCTGCAAAGCATGCCCCAAAGCATTAATGTTCAGATGACTTGTGACAACCTGTCCTGCCCCCTTTATCCACTACTGGATACCATACCCAGCCTGCGTGACAAGCGCGAACAATTACAGCATGTCATTACCGACATGAGTGAAAGACAACTCTCCCGCGAATACAGTCTGGAACTATATGATCATCTGACCGCCGACATCCTCACCGAAATGGCAGCATACATCACGGCAAATCATTGAAATATTTTGCAATTATTCATCTCCCTCCACGAGACATCACTTTAAGCTTCCGGCAAGTCCTCTTACTCAATACAGGGCTTTTACTCGGACATGTTCTGCTCACGATTTTCGCTGATCTGCTTTTCAGCCATTCCCTGGCGGGCCGTTTCTGGCCGATCTGGCCCGCCGCAGGTGTCACCGCCTACGGGTTGCTGGTTTGGGGACCACGGGTCATACCGGGTCTTTGGATTGCGGCGTGGCTGGGCGGCTATTTTTTTACCCATCTGCATGCTGATGTAGCCACCTGGTTTGCCTGCAGCGAGGTTCTCGGCGCCTGGCTGGGCCGTTTGCTGTTCCGGCGTTTCAGCCCTGGCTGGGCCGGTTTGCAAACCATCCGGGATACTATCGCTTATCTTCTCCTTTTTGTGGCAATACCTTCCCTTCTGACTGCTGTCCTGACCGGAGCAGGCGGCTGGTTATTGACCAACACGGTCACCATCCGTCTTCCTTACCTCATCCTGTTCTGGACTATGGCCAAGGCCGGCGCCATTGTTAACGTGACCACTCTGCTCTTGTTATTTCTGCATGGGCATCGCTTATCAGGAACAGTATGGAACTTCCGTTACCTGGGCTTGGGGCTGGGCACGATAATTACTATTATCATATTGTTTTTTATCAGCTATCCATCAGGTAACCTGGCCATGGGAGCCGTTTTCCTGCTGATTCTGCCTTTCCTGTGGTTGCTGGCCCATTATCCGGCAAAACTGGTGTATCCACTGGCCAGCATGGGCTACCTGCTGGCGCTGCTGGGTACCAGCATGGGTTACGGGCCTTATGAACACAGCCATGCGCTTTATCCCGAAACCATGGCACAAATTGTCGGAATTCTGCTGGAAAGCATTGGCCTGATTGCGGGAGCCATGATGTATGAACGTAGTCATGCCACGCAGGCGCTGGAAATAGCCAATCGCGAACTGGAACAAAGGGTATTCAATCGCTCCCGGGACCTGCAGACGCGTAATCGCGAGTTACAGACCAGAGACGCTTTTCTGCAGTCGGTCACCGAGGTCAACCGTCTTTTTGCAGCCATTGAAAAGCAGGAGCTTCCCCGGGTACTGGATCGTTTTTGCCGCATATTGGTAGAAAGGATGCACTTGGCGGCCGCCTGGATTGGCGTGGTGGACGAACAAAGCGGACGCATTGAACTGGCTGCCAAAGCTGGAGAACTGGCCGGGCCACTCAGTCAACTGCAGCTCTATTGTTGGTCCAGCGATGGAAAACCCCAGTCGCCTTCGGGTCGCGCCATTATGGAAAACCGCACCCTGCTTTTTGGCGCGAATGATGTCCTTTTTGCCCCCTGGCAGGAGCTCATCAAAAAGCATCGGATGGGCGGAAGCATTTACACGCCCTTTTTATGGGCCGACGGCCGACGTGGGGTCATCACCTTATACCGTTATGATGATACGGTTTTCCCCAATGCCATTGTCGAACTCCTGGAACGCTTGAGCGAGGATCTGGCGGCTTTTTTGCGCCAGCGCCATGTCGCTCGCCAGCTGGAAGATGCCCGGATATTGCAGAAAACCATGCTGGTCAGCGGAGATATTGCCCTGCAGGCGCGGGATGCATCACAAATGCTGCAACAAATTTGTGATGCACTCATCCAAAGTGGACTTTTCAATGCCGCTTTCATCATTCGTCCCGACACTGAGGGGGTGTTTCAGGCCCTGGCAGTGGCTGGGCACCATGTCGACTGGATACTGAAAAGGCGTTGGACCATTCATCCGCAAGACATACCCGATGGTCAATCCCTGACATCCCAGGCATGGCGCATGCAGGAACATCGGGTTATTCAGGATTACCTCAAAGCTCTTGGCCCTCACGCCGACTGGTACCAAGAAGCCGAAGAGCATCAGTGGCGCTCAGCAGCCACCTTTCCCATTTATCATCTTCAGGAATGTTGGGCCATGCTCAACGTCATTGGTCCACGCCCCGATCTTTTCAATTCGGAAATCATCGAAGTGCTGCAACAAATCGCGCTGCTTGTCGGTCATGGTCTGGATGAAATTCATCTCAAAGGACAACTGCTGGAGGAACGACAGCGGCAAAGTCATCTCGCCCGTCATGATGCCCTGACCGGACTTGCCAACCGGCGGGGCTTCACCGAATTTTTACAGCCGGCCATGGCCAGGGCGCGTCGCAACGACCGGCTGCTGGCTGTGGCCATGGTGGATCTGGACGATTTCAAACCCGTCAACGACCAGTTTGGTCATGCTGCCGGGGATTTGCTACTGCAGGAGGTAGCCCAGCGTTTGCGGCAGGGTCTGAGACAAAGCGACTATCTGGCCAGACTCGGCGGCGATGAGTTTGTCCTGGTCTGGGATAATCTGCAGAAGCAGGAACAATTACCCCCCATACTCAAAAAGCTTGAGGAACTTCTAGCTGCCCCCTATTTTCTCAAGCAACTGCCAACCATTCATGTTGGGATCAGTGCCGGGATCACTTTTTATCCACATTCTGATCGTGACGAGAGCGATGCCGATCTTCTCCTCCGTGAGGCCGATCACGCGCTTTATCAAAGCAAGCAGAACAAATCCCGTCGTGGACAGTTCTGGTCGACATTCATCGAAGCCCAAAATACCGAATATCTACGCATTCAGACACTTCTTCACGATGAGAGCGTGGTACTTCAGTATCAACCGGTTCTGGATCTGCGACAAGAGCGCATTGTGGGCGTTGAAGCTCTGGCACGTCTAAATAACAAAAAAGAAGCTATTTCACCGGGAGATTTTCTGCCCTATCTTGAAACAGAGGACCAATGGCTACTGACGAAGCTCGTCATCCAACAGATTGCCAACGACTGGCAGACATGGAATGAGCAAGGGATTGATATTTGGATTTCCTTCAATATTTTACCCAGCTTTTTGAGTCACACAGTAGCATTGGAACGCTTACAGAGTCTTTTGCAAGAATGCGCAATACCTCCTCAGCGGTTAATTCTGGAAATTCTTGAAAGTGAGGAACTCTTTTCCCTGGAAGCCATTGCTAAATCCATTCGGACTCTTCAAGAGCAGGGTTATCGTATTGGTCTGGATGATGTCGGTGCCGGCTATGCCTCCTTGTTGTACCTCAAGGAACTCCCTGTTGATGAAATCAAGATAGATCAGGCATTTGTGCGCAATCTGGCGAATAATCCCAAAGACATCCATTTTCTTCGGGCCATGCTGGATATCGGCACTTCACAAGGAGTGGAAATCATTGTCGAAGGGGTCGAGAATCAGAGCATTCTCAATGTATTGAGGCTGATGCAAGCGCCCATGCTGCAAGGCTATGCCATAGCCCGGCCCATGTGGGCCAGTGATTTGCCGGACTGGTTGGCCAGTTGCCAGCATTTTTTACCGGAACCCATAGATAGAAAATTTGATTTGCTGCAACTGTATGCTCAAGTCATTGATCATCAGAAGACTATCAGCACCTTATTGATAAACAATCCACACTGGTTTGTGCGGCTCGCTCCCTGGGATAGTGCTCATTGTTCCATTGAGCAAAGCCTCAAGCAATTGCACCACATGGATCTCAGTGAGTTTGAGAAAGCCCACCATCACTATCACGAAATGCTCGAAGAACTGACACAATTACTGACCAGCAGGCCATTGATAGACCTTTATCCATTGCAATGTCAGGGCGAGATCGTCTTGCAGGCAATCACCACGGCCATACGTCGTTATCAGGACAACTGAAGAAAGTGTCCCGATCACCCGATTCGCTTCTGGACCACATCAACTTCGTCCATTAAAAACCCAGCTTACGAAGCCTGACGAAGCATTGCCAGCAATCCCTCATGCCCATTTTTCTGCTAGACTCACTAGATGACTTGCGTACGGAAGCCCATTTACCGGGTTTCCCGGATAAAAGAGAGATCCAATAACATGTCACTGGATACTACCCTGATAGGGGTCCCCGATGCCGCCCAGGATCCCCCTCACGGGATAGAAGTGTGTCCGGATTGCGGGCTCATCCAGCAGTTACCGCCGCTCCAGGGGCGCGGCAAACTCGCCTGTCCGCGCTGCGGTCATGTCCTCGAACGCACCTCCGGACGCAGCATCAATGCGGCTCTGGCCATGACTTTATCGGCGCTTTTTTTGCTGATACCCGCCAATTTTCTGCCCTTGCTTTCGGTCGATATTTTTGGCGTCCATCATCAGAGTGTGCTTGCCTCCGGTATCTGGGGAGTTGCTGAGCAGGGCTGGCCGCTGGTGGCCCTCATCCTCGCCCTGGAGTTACTCGTTCTGCCTTTTTTTCGCTTCAGTACCCTGGCCGTGGTATTACTTCAGCTCGATACCGGACATTATCCCCATTGGCTGGGCAGAATGTTTCGCTGGTCAGAATGGCTGGATCAATGGGCCATGCTCGATGTGTTTCTGATCGGTTTTGGCATTGGCTACGAGCGGGTCGCGCCCTTTTTACCCATCGAGGTCGGCACCGGAGGCTGGTGCGTCGTCGGGCTGGCCTTCCTGAGCATGTTGACCAGAGCCACGCTGGAAAGACGGGAAATATGGCGACGCATTGGTCCCAACATGGAATCCCTGGATCCTGACCAGGACTATATTGGATGTGGTCATTGCGGAATGCCCGTCCATGCGCAGCAGGAAGGGCAAAACTGTCCCCGTTGTGCCGCCAAAATCTGGCGCTTCAAGCCCCGGGCAACCATGCGCACCCTCGCTTTTGCTTTAGCCGGTTTTTTTTGTTATCCCTTCGCTTATCTTTTTCCAATGGAATACAACTATCAGATCGGTAAGATGGAGGGATATACCATCATGACGGGGGTGATGAAGCTCATTGATGCACATTTCCTGCTTTTCGCCGCCATCATTTTCATGGCCAGCATCGTGATCCCCTTTTTAAAGCTTTTTTCCCTGAGCTGGTTTTTTATCTCTGTACGCATTCATTCGGTGAAACGTCTGCGTCTCAAAACGGAAATCTACCGGCTCATCAAAACCATCGGACGCTGGTCCCATGTGGACGTGTTTACGGTGACCGTATTTCTACCCCTGATGCACCTGTCCGGACTGCTCGCCGTCTATGTGGGCGATGCTCTTCCGGCCTTTCTCGCGGTTGTCGTCCTGACCATGATTGCCACAGAATTATTTGACCCGCGTGCACTTTGGGCAGCTTATCTCCAGGAGTCCCATGAATAACCCTTTGCCGAAAGCCCAAATACGCCGCTCGCGTTGGCCTGGACTGATCTGGGCGGTACCCGTTGCCGCTCTTGCCATTGTCGCCTGGCTGGCGCTAAAAACCTATATGAACCAAGGTCCTTCGGTGACCGTACAATTTCCCACCATGGGGGGTATCAAGGCGGATCATACCGTGGTGAAATATCGCGGCGTCACCGTGGGTCATGTGACAGCGGTCAAACTTTCCCAATCCCTGGGGGAAATATCCGTGACCCTGCGCTTTGATAACTACATGGCCCATCATTTAGGCAAGGGTACCCGTTACTGGATTGCCGGTGAAAAAGTCAGTTTTTCTAACCTGAGTTCCCTGAAATCGATTATTGCCGGTCCCTATATTGGCATTGATCCTCATCCTGGCCGCACAGTACATCATGTCATGGGCTTGCATGAAGAACCCGTACTGAAAAGTGAATCCAAAGGTATCACCCTCATTTTACACGCCCCGGAGAAAGGCAATATTTCTCGTGGAGCACCGATTCTCTATAAAGGTGAACAGGTGGGCGAGGTACGCGGTGAAACTTTGCAAAAAAATGGGGAAGGCTTTGACATCTATGCTTTTCTCCCCGAGCAGTCACTGCATCTGGCTAATTCCCATAGCCGTTTCTGGAGCTCTGGCAATATTGCCATCAGCCTTTTCGGGGCTCATCCCGGGGTGCATGTCCCTGCCATTCCGGCCTTGCTGAGTGGAGCCATCAGCTTTTCGACCCCGAAAAATGGTGCCGCGCTGCGAGACAATGAGCGTTTTGCGCTATACCCCAATGCGACCGTCGCGAAAAATGCCCCTCTGGAAAATGCGGTTGCCTATCAGCTGCAAATGCCCGGCGGCCCGCAGGGACTAAAAACCGGAGCTGCTGTGATGCTCGAAGGTGCTCACGTCGGCAGCGTCAGCAAGGTTCATATGTTTTTTGATGCGGATCGGCAAGCACTATTCACGGACATCCAGATTCAGATCAATCCTGATGCCATCCCCCTCAGTCATGGCCAACAATGGGATATGGCCCATCCTGCCGCACAGATGAATGGCATTCTCCGGCATCTGATTGCCCAGGGTCTGCGCGCACAGCTGGGCACGACAGTGCCATTACTGGGTGACAAAGTCATTGATCTTGACCTCGTTCCCCGGGCCAAGCCTGCGCGCTTAATGCCGGGACACCCCTTGCAGATTCCCATGGTTCAGGCAGCGGGTATTAAGGACACCATGCATCAGGTAAATGCCATCCTTGATAAAATTCATGCCCTGCCTCTGCAGCAGATTGCCGAAAATCTGAATACGCTCACCCATAATTTGTCGGCCTTGAGCAGCTCTCCGGAAACCCGCAAAACCCTGCAGCATGTGCAGCAGACCATGGCGCATCTTGACCAGCTGAGCAAGACGGCCAGTAACGATCTGCCCGCCATTCTGAAATCCCTGCAAGGGGCCAGCAAGGAGGCAAATGCCGCCTTACAAGCCGGTAATGCCCTCTTGCATAATCAGGGCGCCGCCGCCAACAGTCCGGAATCCACCACCTTGCCCCGCGCCCTGTATGAATTATCACGTACCGCCCAGTCATTGCGGGAATTGACCGATTATTTGAACAGTCACCCCAATGCCCTGATTTTCGGGAAAAGACCATGACCTTGCAGAATAAACTCCTGTTGCTGGGATGCACACTTGCCCTCGCAGGCTGTGCTTCCACACCGACCCAGTATTTGACCCTGTCCGCACAAAAACCCATACCCGCCGCACAATCCTTGCAGGGGCGGGGCCTGCCGGTGCTGGTCGCCCATGTACAAATGCCCGCAGATATTGACCGGCTGTATCTTACCACCCTGCAGAGCCATCATCGCCTGCGCGTAGCCGACCATGTTCGCTGGGCCGCTCCCCTGGGCGGCATGGCGCAAAAAATACTGGCCCAGGATCTGGCTGGTGAATTACCCGAAAAAACCGTACTCATGCCCGGGGATCCTCTGCCACAAGGGGCTTATCTGTTGGTTACTGTCAATATCCAGTCCTTCCTGCCCAGCAGTGATGGCCGCGTGCTCCTGCGCACTGACTGGTTCATTCAGCAGATGCCCGGGAATCACCTCCAGGCCCAGGGACGCAATCAGTTTGAACAAAAGCATGTTGCTTCAAATCCCGAGGATCAGGCGGCAGCCATGAGTCAGCTACTGACACGACTCAGCCAGGTAGTGGCCCAGCATTTGTCATGAGGAGTGCCCCCAAAAGCGCGGATCCGGCTCCACATCATAACCATTTAAATCCTCTAAGACTCATTGAAACCCTGCTGCAACAGGAAAAACACTGGCTGAATGCCATTCCCAGACCCCGAGCCATCCTTCTACTGGCGCTTACCCAGGGGTTGGCCAGTCTCAATCTCGCTGCCCTCGGTACTGTAGCACCAGCATTGGAAAGCCATCTGCATATTGGCAATGTTGCCTACGGACTGCTTTCGACGGCATCCATTCTCACCGGAGCAGCGGCGGCACTCCCTGTGGGCATTCTCGGCGATCGCCAACAACGTGTGCCGCTACTGACGAAACTGATCCTGCTCTGGGCGCTGGCGATGCTGTTGAGCGGCATCAGCCCCGGCTATGACTGGTTTCTGATCACCCAGATGCTCGCCGGAGCAGCTGGTGTTTCCGTGGGTCCAGTCATCGCCTCACTGTCGGGAGATTTATTTCCTCCTTCCTGGCGTGGACGGGCTTTTGGCCTGATTGTCGGCGGAGAATTATTGGGCGCAGGCATCGGTATGATCCTGGCCGGCACCATCAACACCTTGAGCAACTGGCGGATGGTTTTTGTGGCTCTGGCCGCCATGGCCATTCTGTTGGCAGTGTTATTGTGGAAGGGTATGCGCGAACCAGAACGCGACAACATGAATAAGCTGGCTGCCCAGTTAACCCAGGAACCGGCAGAGCATGCACCCGAAACAACGGCCTCCGGTAAACAGCCAAAGCGCTATCTTATCGAAGACATTCGCAAAAAATCCATTCAACCAGTCCGCAAAAGAATCCTGGCAGAGGATCCGACCCAATGGCACTGGTTACGAGCGGCCCGCACCATTCTCAGCATTCCCAGCAATGTCATTTTGATAACCGCCTCATCTGCGGGTTATTTTTATTTTACCGGCCTGTTGGCTTTTGGCATTTTGTATCTGACCCAACGGTTTCATATCAATACCATGGCCGCCAGCACACTTTTTGTGGGTGCGGGATTAGGTGGCATCGGTGGCGTAGTTGCCAGCGGCTGGATAGCCGATTTTTTGTTACGCAGGGGGCTGATTACCGCAAGAGTATGGGTTACAGGCTTTGCTTTTCTGCTCACTATTCCTTTTTTTCTGCTGGCATTACACACCAATCAGCAGGTTCTGGAATTTATCTGGCTGTTTATGGGCTCAGCGGCATTAGGCGCAACCAACCCTACTCTGGATGCGGCACGTCTGGATATCATGCACTCCCGACTGTGGGGACGAGCCGAAGGCATCCGGATTTCCCTGCGCTATATTCTCGAGGCGGCGGCACCCTTTGCCTTTGGCTGGGTGTCTCTGCATTTTTCAGAAAGCTATTGTCATCTCCAACATTGTGGCGATGGCTATGGCCTGCGCATCAGCTTTGAAATATTTACCGTACTGCTCTTGGTAGCAACCCTGCTCATGCTGACGGCCATATTTACCTATCCCCGGGATGTGGCCACTGCCTTGTTTTCTCAGCAGGTCCAGAAGCCCCGAAAGCCATGATGAAAGGGCAGTTGACGGAGGTACTTCGCTGGCATCCCGATCAGGCCATCAGCGCAAAAACCTCAGCCTCAAACAAGCAGCTTCTGGATAAAGCCATCCGTCAGGAAGTCTCTTTTCTGGAACGGCGCGGACGCCGGGATTTTCCTCCGGAGGTCTGACCCTCGGGCTGCACCCGCTCAAAGTCGATTTTGCGGTCATCGAGATTGACATTCATCACCCGAATATCAATGGCATCCCCCAACTGAAAGGTTTCCTTGCTACGATCGCCGATAATGCGGTAATGCTGGGCATCAAAGTGGAAATAATCTTCTCCCAGGGTACTGATATGGATGAGGCCTTCCACATAAATATCCCGCAAGGCCACAAACAGACCAAAACCCGTTACGCCGGTGATAATTCCGGTATAACACTCGCCGATTTTATCCATCATGAATTCACATTTGAGCCAGTTGACGGCCTCACGGCTGGCTTCGTCAGCACGCCGCTCGGTCATGGAACAATGTTGTCCCAATTCCTGCAACTCTTTTTTGGCCAACCAGCGTGGCTCACGGGTACCGGCATCCAGCAGAGCCTGAATACCGCGATGCACCACCAGATCCGGATAACGGCGGATGGGCGAGGTGAAATGGGTATATGCCGGGAAAGCCAGACCAAAATGCATACCCGTATCGACGGTATAAAAAGCCTGGGACAGGCTGCGTAAAATCACCGTCTGAATCAGGCTGGCATCGCTGCGCTCACGGGTTTCTTCAATGACTTTGGCCAGGTCGGCACTGCGCGGATGCTCCGGCAAGCGCAAGGGAACGCCCAGTTCGCCGAGAAAACGTCGCAAGTCTTCCAGTTTGTCCGCATTGGGCTCCGGGTGTACCCGATACAACATGGGCAGTTCATGAATCCGGAAATACTGGGCGGCGCACACATTGGCCGCGAGCATGCATTCTTCAATGATGCGGTGGGCGACGTTACGGGTCACCGCGACAATTTTTTCAATGCGCAGCTGGTCATTGTAAATGATGCGGCTTTCCTGGGAATCAAATTCGATGGTGCCTCGCCTTTCCCGGGCACCGGCAAAACTCTGGTAGAGGCGATGTAACGCTTCCAGATGCGGAACCATGGCCGCATCCTGGACACGCAGGGTCTCATCCCCTTCGAGAATGGCGGCCACCTCATCATAGGTAAAGCGGCGCTGGGAACGCATGACTCCCCGGGCAAAACGGAAACGCTGGACTTCGCCAGCGCTGTTCATCTCCATTTCGCAAAGCATACACAGACGGTCCACATGGGGATTCAGGGAACAGAGGCCATTGGAAAGCACTTCCGGCAGCATGGGGATGACCCGCCGGGGGAAATACACCGAATTTCCCCGGGCAACCGCCTCTTTATCCAATGCTGATCCAGTCTGCACATAACTGGCCACATCGGCAATGGCGACAATCAGACGAAAGCCGCCGGGAATATCCTCGGCAAATACCGCATCATCAAAATCCTTGGCATCGGCACCGTCGATGGTGACCAGAGGCAGATCACGCAAATCCCGGCGATCAATTTTCATCTCTTCGGGCACGACTTCGGAAAAATTCGCGGCCTCCGCGAGCACGGCTTCGGGCCATTGGTAGGGAAGGCCATAATTTCGGACGGCAATTTCGACTTCCATACCCGGCGCCATGTGTTCGCCGAGAATCTCGACGACAGTGCCCTGGGGCATGTTCCGTCCATCAGGATACTGGGTAATTTCCAGGGTCACTATCTGACCATGGACCGGGGCCAGCTCGGCCCCTGCGACGACACCGAATTCATGGGAAATGCGGCGGTCTTCGGGCACCACATAATGACTGCCCCCATCTGCGAAATAGCGTCCGACAATCTGTTTCAGGGCGCGTTCGAGAATCCGCACGACGGTCCCCTCGATGCGCCCGCGCCGATCTTCGCCCACTGCCCGACCCAGGATGATATCGCCATGAAAAACCTTGCGCATTTCCCGGGGGGATAAAAACAGGTCTTTGCCCCCCGCTTCGGGGATCAAAAAACCGAAACCGTCGGGGTGGGCACTGACACTTCCCCGAATCAATTCCATGGCCTCGATAATGCCATAGGCACCCCGCCGGTTGCGCACCAGCTGACCATCTCTTTCCATGGCGCGCAGGCGCCGGCGCAGGGCTTCCTGATCTTCTTCGGCAATTTCCAGTTCGGCAAAAAAGTCTTCCAGAGTCAAGGGTTGGCCGGCTTCCTCCAGATACTGGAGAATATATTCCCGACTGACGATGGGACGTTCATATTTTTCTTTCTCCCGCTCGAACATGGGATCACGTTCACTCAGTGCGGCGGGCTCCTGGTTTTCAGGCATTGACAACTACTCCTTAATCAAAGATCATTCCGTCCACGCCGAGGTGGCGGAATTGGTAGACGCGCTAGGTTCAG
>NZ_JBYCKQ010000005.1:0-23098 GCF_057473465.1 Acidithiobacillus sp. TH-A117 | reverse complement strand
TATAACTCCACTCAGTTCAAATTGCTGTAGTCACTGAGTGCTTCGCAATTGGTGCCCCGAGCGCGAATCGAACGCGCGACCTACCGCTTAGGAGGCGGTTGCTCTATCCACTGAGCTACCGGGGCATGGAAGATAGTCTAGCAAAAGCTGGGGTTTCGGTGCGAGCCCCAGCAATCTTGTTTTTAAGTCAAAGTCAGGAAATACGTCGCATAGCACAACCCATTGACTACGAAATGGTAGGGGCGCAGGGTCACTCCGCGCATCACCAGCAAGAAGGTATAGCCGCCCGCCAGCAAAGTCAGTCCGGCCCCCAGCAGCACAGCAAAAGAAGGATTCCAGGGTGTCAATAAAACGCCAATGGCGGGCAGGAGGCTGCCCTGAAACACCAGAGCACCGGTAATGTTGCCAAAGGCCAGAGTGTCTTTGCCACGGCGTATCCAGAGAATGCTGTTGATTTTTTCCGGTAACTCGGTGGCAATGGGAACCACCAGCAGCGACAGGATCAATGCGGAAATGCCGAGCCAACTGGACAACCCCTCTATGCCATCCACAAACAAGCTGGCCCCAAAAACAATCATGCCCAAACCGATCATCAACTGCAGCAAAATGACGGGCATTTCTACCGGTAATCCGGTTTTGCTGAGGTACAAGGCATGTCCGGCCTCAGTGCCATGACCTTCGGCAACCAGCGCAGCGGATGCGCGCAGGGTGCTCAACACATATAGAAAATACAGGACAATCAAAATCAGGGCGATACTGACCCGGGCCAGGGTGATCTGGTGGGGCACAAACAAGGCGATGCAGGAAATGCCGAAGGCAGCCAGAAACCAGCTCAAATCACGCCGTAAACCGCTGGATTCCGGTTGCAGGGTACCGCCCCATCCCCGTTGCGGGGAGACAAAAACCGCCATCAAAAACAGGGTCAGCGTGGATAACATCATGGGTGCCCCGAGAATGGCGCCAACCCCCACTTCTTCGCCGAGATGGGCGGGCTTGCCGGAAGCGGCAGCAAAAACGGCGACAATAGGAACCATGGCTTCGGGGAGGGCGGTGCCGACAGCGGCAAATATCGAGCCGGTAACGCCTTCGGAAATGCCCATACGGTCACCGAGGTGTTCCAGGGCATTGGTAAACGCCTCGGCGCCGGCGAGGATAATGATCAGGGCCGCAATCAGCAAGAGTATATTCATAAAGAGATTATGCCACAGCCGGAATGAAGCACAACGGCAGCGGGGATAATGATATACTGCAGCCATCGTGGGGAATGGCGGATGACAGGAGCAGAGTATGCAAAAGGTATGCAGTTTCTTCGACCGGGATATTTATCATGTGGAGGGTGGAGAAACCCGGCCCGCCGTATTTTTTATTGCGGACAAGGATGCCGGAGGCATTCTGGTCAATGCTCCGGCTTACAGCACTACCTTGCAGGCGGAACTGGCGGCTTTGGCTCCCCTCCAAGTCTTGTTTTTACCGAGCTATTTCGGTGCTCAGGATGTTCCGCTTTGGCAGCAGGCGGGTTGCAAGCTGGTCGCCCAGCCGGCGGAAGGCCATTATCTGCAGGCTTCCATCGATATACCCTTGGACAGCAAGCTGCGGCTGACCCGAACCATCGATTTTCTGCCGATGTCCGGTCGTACTCCCGGGAGTTGTGCCATGCGGCTGAAAAACAAACCGGGAGCCATTTTTTTCGGGCCTATTCTCGAATGTCCCGAACCGGATCAATGGCCTACCCTGATTGCCCATGCCGATGATCATTCCTGGGAAACCCGCATTTTTGGCAGTCTGGGTCTGCAGGACGTACATTATGAATATGCCTTTAGCGATACCTTTGTTGCAGAAAAGACGCCCTTTGGCCCTGGAGCCGATCAGGCTATTCAGTCGGCTTTGAACGCGGTACTGGACAATTAAACGCTGCAAATTCGCGATAATTGGCGTATAGTTCCGACCCTGAATTCTTTGTCCAGGTGTGTCCATGTCTCAACAGTCTGATCTCCGTTTTATTGATTTTGCGCTCGCCGAACCCCTGCAGAAGGCAGTGGCGGAGATCGGCTACGAACAGCCCTCCCCGATCCAGGCACAGAGCATCCCCCCCTTGCTGGAAGGGCGGGATGTCATTGGTCTGGCCCAGACGGGTACGGGCAAGACGGCCGCTTTTGCCTTACCCTTGCTCAGTCGGGTGGATATCAGTCTGCGCGTACCGCAATTGTTGGTCCTGGCTCCTACCCGTGAACTGGCCATTCAGGTAGCCGAAGCCTTGCAAAGTTATGCCAAATTCCTGCCCGGCTTCCATGTGCTGCCCATTTATGGCGGGCAGTCCATGGGGCTACAGCTGAAGCAATTACAGCGTGGTGTGCATGTGGTGGTGGGAACGCCCGGACGCATTCAGGACCATCTGCGCCGTAAGACCCTGCATTTGGACCAGTTGCAGGCGGTGGTGCTGGATGAAGCCGATGAAATGCTGCGGATGGGTTTCATTGATGCCGTGGAAGATATTCTTCAGCATACCCCCGATGGCCGGCAGGTGGCCCTGTTCTCGGCGACCATGCCCGAGGCTATCCGGCGCATTGCCAAGACCTATCTCAAGGATCCTCTGGAAATCCGCATCAAGTCTGCCACCACGACGGTAGCGACCATTCGCCAGCGCTACTGGCAAGTCAGCGGCACTCACAAGCTCGATGCCCTGACCCGGATTCTGGAAGTGGAAGACAGTAATGCCTGGATTGTGTTTGTACGCACTAAAACCGCCACAGTGGAACTGGCCGAACGTCTGGAAGCTCGGGGATATGCCTGCGGTGCCTTGAATGGTGATTTGAGCCAGGCCTTGCGTGAGCAAACCATCGAACGGCTGAAATCCGGGGCTCTGGATATTGTCATCGCCACCGATGTGGCCGCACGGGGGCTGGATGTGGAGCGCATCACCCACGTCATCAATTATGATATTCCCAACGATACCGAAGCCTATGTGCATCGGATCGGGCGGACCGGGCGGGCTGGCCGGACCGGCGATGCCATTTTGTTTGTCGCGCCCCGCGAAAGGCATTTGCTCCGCGCCATCGAAAGAGCGACGGGACAGACCATCACCGCCATGCATTTACCCAGTATCGCCGACGTGGCGGATCGGCGCATGACCCAGTTCAAGGATCAGTTATCCGAAGTCATCAATGCGGAAGACCTGTCGGTTTTTGAATCGCTCATCGCGGATTTCCAGCAGGAACATGATGTGGGACTCAGTGAAATTGCGGCGGCACTGGCCTACATGGTCCAAAAGGAGCGGCCACTGATTCCGGTGGAAGAACCGACTCGCCCCATGCGTACGGAATCCAGCGGCAGCGGACGGCCTGCATCCGGGCGGCGGCAGGGCGACAATGAAAGGCCGGTTCGCAATGATCGCGGTGCCAACCGTACGCCCCGCAAGCCCCTGGGCGATGATCTCCCCATGCGCCGTTTTCGGCTGGATGTGGGCGAAGACCACGGTGCCCAGATCAAAAATATTGTCGGTGCCATTGCCAATGAGGCGGGTATTCCCAGTCGTCATATCCGCAAGGTCGAAATCCATGGGGATTACAGCACCCTGGAGTTGCCCGCAGATACCCCGGCGGCGGCCTTGCAGCATTTGCAAAAAGTCTGGGTAGCCGGTCGCCCTTTGCAGATTGCGCCCCAGGATGCAGGCAGGGAAAAGTCAGCTGCACCCACACGCTCCACAACAGCACGCGCACGTACCGAAGAAGCGGCTAAAGCTCCGCGAAAAATTTTGTCGGTGACGGCAAAATCGGGCAAAACTGAGGGAAAAACCCGCAGCAGCACAGCCGGAAAACGCAAGAAGCCTGGCAGAGAACGTTAATGATCAAACTTGTCGGGCCTGAGATGGAACAGACCAGAGAATCGGGAGGCCACAAAGTTCCCGTAAAACTTGGGGGCTTTTATAGGTGGAAATATTGGGGAAAGCGGGTGGCTGGCCCACCCGCTGAAACCATCAGGCCCGACGCACCTTCTCGGCTTGCAGACCTTTAGGACCACGCGTTACTTCAAAATTGACCCGTTCACCTTCGGCCAGGGTCTTGAAACCCGTACCTTCGATGGCGGAGTGGTGTACGAACACATCTTCCTTGCCATCTTCCGGTGTAATGAACCCAAATCCCTTGCTGTCATTGAACCACTTTACTGTACCAACCGCCATTTCACACCCCAGAATAATCAAAAATAGCCCAACTGGCTGTTTTCAAGAATAGCATATACTTAGCCCCGCGCAAGTTCGCGGGCCGATCAGTTTGTTAGACGCTCAGCTTTTGGAAATGCCGTGTTTTTCCATGAGGCGATACAGTGACACGCGCGAGATTCCCAGCTGTCGGGCCGCGTTGCTGACGCTGCCCCGGCTCTGTGCCAGAGCGCCACGAATGGTGCTGGCCTCGGCCGTATCGCGGGCTTCATTCAGGGTGACCTGCATACGCGAGTTGGTACGCCGTTCCAGGCCCAGATCAACGGGGGAAATCAGGAATTTTTCACACATCACCATGGCGCGGCGGACGCGATTGATGAGTTCGCGTATGTTGCCCGGCCAGTCATAATGATTCATGGCATGCAGGGCCTCTTCACTGAAGCCTTTGACGCGCTGGGCTTTTTCATCAGAAAAACGGGTAAAAATGTATTGCGCCAGCAAAGGAATATCACCCATGCGCTCGCGCAGCGGCGGCATTTTGATCTGCAATACATTAAGACGATAGTAGAGATCCTGGCGGAAGCGTCCGTCCTTGATGGCGGCTTCCAGATTGATGTGGGTCGCGGCCAGTACCCGGACATTCACTTCAATATCCTGACGGGCACCCACCCGGTGGATGGTTTTTTCCTGGAGAAAACGCAGCAGATTGGTTTGCAGATCCAAGGGCAGGTCGCCGATTTCATCCAGAAAAAGAGTGCCGTTGGCAGCTGATTCAATCCGGCCAATTTTACGTTCATGGGCACCTGTAAAAGATCCTTTCTCATGGCCGAACAATTCAGACTGAATCAGATTGGTGGGCAGGGCGCCGCAGTTGACAGCGACAAAAGGGCCATCCTTGCGGGCGGAGCGTTCATGAATGGCCTGGGCGGTGAGTTCCTTGCCGGTACCACTTTCTCCAGTAATGAGGACAGGCGCTTCCACTCCCGCCACCTTGCGGATTTCCTGGTAGATTTTCTGCATCTGATCACTGGCCCCGACCATTTCGCTTTCGGGATGACGATGAAGGTCCCAGTGATCTTTAGTAAAAGTATCAGCACTGATTTCGGCCATGCCGAGGGCGTGACCAAGAGTGATGGCAAGACGGTGCGCATCCACCGGCAGGGTGTGATAGTCATAAAAGGCACTGCCAATCAGCTGGCGAAAAGCCGGGAGTTCTGCGGCTCTGGGGGGAATCAAGGCGATCCATTTCAACATCTGGGATTGGGCCAGCATCAACTCAACCCGATGGGCGTGGTCCACAAACTCTTTCTCGCCGAAGCCGACGACCCCGACCAAGGCGCCTGTTTTTATGGCATATTGAGGAAGTTCGGCCAGAGAGGGCACGCAGAGAATATCCCATCCCTCTTCTTTGAGGACGTCCACAGCATTGGCGATGATTTCCTTTTCTCCAACGTAGAGGACAGAGCGTTCTACGGATTGTTCGGAGACATTGAGCGCAGCTTTTTTGGGCATGTCTACTCCTTCGAATTTGTTACAAGTGTCGCATAGATTTCACAAATTCCCAATACACCCATGACGGCCCCGGAATAGCCTCCTCAACGCAGGGATTGGGGATCGACATCCACCGACCAGCGCACCTTGCGCGCTTCCGGCAGTTTTTGACAGAGTGGTAACCAGATTCTCAGGGCTTTCTGCATGTCCTGACGGGTGGGCGCTTCTACCCACAGTTCTGCGCGTTCAAATCCGGCCCGTTTTTCCAGCAGGGCCGGTTGCGGGCCGCTGATCTGCAGCAATGCCGGCGCGCAGTGACGGGCTGCTTTGAGAAAACGTTCAATGGGAGGGCGTTGATGGGCTTCGGCGCTAAGCAAGGTCAGGGCAGTGTAAGGAGGGAGCCGCGCCTGGATGCGTTCCTGCAGGAGCAATTGGGCGGCTTCCTGGTAGTCTCCAGAAGCCAGTTTCTGGATCAGGGGATGCTGGGGCAGATGGGTTTGTAACAGCACTTGTCCAGGTCGATCCTCGCGTCCCGCTCGCCCTGCTACTTGCAGGACCGTTTGCAGCAGGCGCTCCGGAGCGCGGAAATCGGCGCTGAACAGGCCCTGGTCCGCATTGATGATGCCGACCAGAGTCACCGCCGGGAAATGATGACCCTTGGCGAGCATCTGGGTACCCACCAGAATGGCCGGCTGGTTTTGATGGATCTGTTCTAATATCCGGGCAAATCCCTCTCTCCCGGGGAGCGCATCCCGATCAATACGCCAGACGGGTGTGTCGGTAAAGCGCTGGCACAGGACCTCCTCCAGTTGCTCCGTACCCTGTCCGGCGGTAACCAGAGCGGCGCTGTGACATTCCGGACAGTCTGCGGGCCAGCGGCATTCGTGCCCGCAATGGTGGCAGCGCAGGCGTTCCTGTTGACGATGCCAGGTGAGGGCGGCACTGCAACGCGGGCAGTGCAGAACATGCCCGCAATCGTGGCAGAGAACGGCAGGTGCATAACCCCGGCGATTCAAAAAAAGCAGCACCTGGTTGCCTGCTGCGAGGGTATCCCGGCAGGCGCTGAGCAGGGTGCTGGATAAACCGCCCTGCAGATATTGGCGGCGCAGGGGGATAATCGTTATGCCCGGGAGCGACGCCTTGGTGGCGCGCTGGCGGAGCTGGAGGAGCTGATAGCGGCCTTGCTGAACATTGTAGAGACTTTCCAGAGAGGGAGTGGCGGAGCCGAGAATAACCGGAATTTGCTCCAGTCGGGCGCGCTGAATGGCCATATCCCGGGCGGAGTAATGCCAGCCCTGGTGTTGCTTGAAGGAAGGATCGTGTTCCTCGTCGATAATGATGCAGGCCAGGCGCGGCAGGGGCACAAAAAGGGCGGAGCGGGTGCCGATGAGGAGCTGCAACTGCCCTGTGGCAGCCCGGGTCCAGATGCGTAGGCGCTCTGTATCGCTCTGGGCAGAATGCAGGGCGGCGACGCCGGCGCTGCCAAAACGGGTTTGACAGCGGGCGAGCAGTTGGGGGGTCAGACCAATTTCCGGGACGAGGATGAGCACCTGCCGTCCAGCTTCCAGGTGAGGGCGAATGGTTTCGAAGTACACTTCAGTTTTGCCACTGCCCGTCACCCCGTCCAGCAGCCAGCAGTTGAAACCCTGAGCCTCGCGCAGCTGCAGGATGGCTTGGGATTGCTCGGAATTCAGGGCATAAGGCACAGGCTGCGCACAAATCTGAGGCGTGGGTAATGTCCGTGCTTCTACCCAGCCTTTTTTGAGAGCCTGCTGGAGGATGGGCCGCAGGGGAGTCGGAATTTCAGTCGTGGGTTTGGGGGCGCTGAGCAGGCTGATCAGCGCCATTTGCCGACTGCCGGGACGGGGCGGCAGCTGTTCAGAGCGGGCGAGCTGGTAGACGCGTGGCGCAACCTCGGGTAATGAGCGCCCCTGGCGAAGCAGGGCAGGCAAGGCTGCAGACCAGACATCGCCCAGCGGATGATGATAATAGCGCGCACCAAAGTGCAGAAGCTGTTGCAGGGCTTCTGGAAGCAGGGGCTGGGTATCGATGACCGCCTCTATGGGTTTTAAGTGGATGTCTGGCGGACAGTCGCCATAACCCAGCAATATGCCCATGCGGCTGGTTTTGCCAAAAGGAACACGGAGCCGCACCCCGGGAGAAAGTGGACCGGTGTTGCCGGGCAGGGCGTAGGAAAATATCCGGGGCAGGGGGCCCAGAATGGCTACTTCCAGGCAGACTGTCTCAGCAGGCATTCAAGTTGCCCACAAGTTCTGTGGATAAGTCTGTGTATGGACCTTCGGAAAACACGCATATGTCCAGTGCTTCAAGAGCTTAGGGGGCTTGCTCAAAAAAGTGGCAAGACCAAAAATATATTAAAAACAAATTGATAGTATTTTTCAACAACAACTTAAGCACGGCAGGCGAAGTTTCAGTAGTTTATTCGTAAACTGTGTATAAGTTTTTCAAAAACGCGCAATCCCTTGCATCTATCCCCAAATTGCCGGTGCCGAAATGGCCCCGGGATGTGCAAGACCGGCGACAATCCCCCAGAAGAGAATGAGGCCGATCCAGTTATTGTGCAGGAATGCGCGAAAAGCTTGATCCCGATCCCCGCCCAGCAAGCTTTGTTCATAAACCGCGAGCAGCAAGGCCCCCAGCAAAGCTACCCAGTAAGGCCAGTGCATGGGGTTGTTCAGACCAATACCGCAAAAAATGCCGAACATGACCAGTTGCAGCCCGGCAATGGCGTAGCGATCCCAGCGCCCGAAAAGAATGGCAGTGGACTTGATACCGGCCTTCAGGTCGTCGGGACGGTCGGCCATGGCATAGGCCGTATCGTAGGCGACCACCCAGCAGGCGTTGGCCAGCATCAGCCACCAGGCAATGGCCGGGACGCTGCCCCGGGTGGCGGCAAAAGCCATGGGAATTCCGAAGGAAAAGGCAATGCCCAGATAAGCCTGGGGGAGATGGGTGAAGCGTTTGAACAGCGGATAGGTAATGGTGATGAATACCGCGCCGCCCGCCAAAGCCAGGCTGAGCCAATTCAAAAAAGGCAGTAACGCTGCCGCCAGCAGGCAGAGCAGAACAAAGAGGCGCAGAGCTGCAGCGGGTTGAATCAGTCCAGCTGCCAGCGGTCTTTGCCGGGTGCGGGCTACCTGTTGGTCAAAATCCCGATCGAAATAATCATTGATGACACAGCCAGCCGACCGCATCAGCCAGGTACCGAGAGTGAAAATCACAAAAAGCCGCAGGGAAGGGGTGCCTTGGGCGGCCAGCCAGAGTCCCCAGTAGGTTGGCCACAGTAACAGGAGGGTGCCGATGGGACGATCTACCCGCATCAAGGCCAGATAGGCCGACCAGCGCTGTTGCAGGGAGCTTTGCGCAGTCATCAGCGTCGCCCTCGCCCTGCCCAGCGCGGCAGGTCCGGCAGAAAGTGCTCTTCCACCAGTACCTCAGTATGTCCTCGCCGTAAAATGGAGCGGCGCCGCCAGGCGCGTTCGCCATAACGGGGTAGGCTATCCAGAGTGATCGGCGAGCGCCGCAAACGCCGATGCCGGAAAAGTGTGTTGCCAATGGGACGGGATCCATGTCGGGCCAGGGGCAGCAGACCATGACGTAGGCCACTCAGGGGAATGCTGGTCATGGCCCAGATGGCTGGACGCTGGGGATCCCCGGCGTGGAGCAAGACTTCCCGCCAGAAAATTCGCTCGCCCCGATGTAAACGCAAGAGCCGCTGCTCAGCGTGGAAGGGCCTGCGCCGCCCGCTGCCAATGACCTGGGCGCGGACCTGTCGAGCGTCACCATAGGCGCGCTGGAGGGCGGCCGTCAGGGACGCCGGAAGAGTCAACCAAGACCATAAATGCCTGGGCGCATGCTGCAAGGACGGAGTTTTATAAGCCATGACCGGAAACAAAGCAGGTCCATCCCTAAGGGTGAAAAACGAATTGATCGACCCGTGCGGGCGGCAGATTGCGCAAGACCATGGCGGGGCGCCCGCGCCGAAACGCCGCAGGCAAGCCTTGGCAAGAACTGCGGAAGTGGTAGGTGAACTGAATAAATACCGTACCTTGCTGGCTGATCCCGGGAAGCTGCTGAAAAATCCGGGTGACAATTTCCCGGGGAATGGTGCGCAAGGGCAGGCTGGACACAATGGCCCGCACTTTGCCCCGCTGTGCCAGCATCTCCTGAAGTTGGGCGGCATCGCCTTCAATGATTTCCAGTTGCGGAAACTGCTGGCGCAGATGCCGGACCATGCTGGGCGCCTGTTCCACCAGCACCAGATCCCGGGCATCAATACCCCGGGCGAGCAGGGCTTTGGTGACCGGCCCCATGCCCGGTCCGAGTTCAATCACCAGACCCGGTCCGTCGGGAACCATGGCTGCCATACGTCTGGCGAGAAAAGGCGAGCTGGGAAGTACGGCGCCAATGGCCTGAGGATCGCGCAAAAATTCGCGGGTAAAATGCCAAGCCTGGGATACTGGCCCGGAAGATTTGGACATGAAGCTTCTCCACCGGATGAAAGAGCTGTGCACGGATTTGCGCGGGGCCCCATTGAATGGCCCATACTCTAGCATGGGCGGCTGGCGGAGCGAAACAAGCCCCCTTGTCAAGCGCAAGGACTGGCCCTATTATCGACTAAGAGTCATTTTTTTCGGAAATGCATTGCAAAATCTGTTTATTAAAACTTACGGTTGTCAGATGAACGAATATGACTCCGAGCGCATGGCCGATCTGCTGGCGCAAAGTCATGGTCTGACACTCGTGGATGATCCTCAGCAAGCTGACGTGCTGCTCCTCAATACCTGTTCCATTCGCGAAAAAGCCGAAGACAAGGTTTTTACCCAGTTGGGATTCTGGCGTCCATTCAAGGAAAAACGTCCTGAAGTCATTATTGGTGTGGGTGGTTGTGTGGCCAGTCAGGAGGGTGCAAAGCTGCGCCGCCGTGCGCCTTATGTGGATCTGGTATTCGGTCCCCAGACCTTGCACCGTCTGCCGGATTTGCTGGATGCCTGTCTGGCGGAGCGCCATCCTCAGGTAGATGTGGACTTTCCGGTGCTGGAAAAATTCGATCGCCTGCCGCAGCGCCCCGGACGTGACGGTGCCACGGCTTTTCTGACCATTCAGGAAGGTTGCGACAAGTTCTGTACTTTCTGCGTAGTGCCCCATACCCGGGGGCGGGAATACAGCCGTTCCATGCCTGACATTCTTCGTGAAGCCCGCAGTCTGGTGGATCAGGGGGTGCGCGAAATCACCCTGCTCGGCCAGAATGTCAACGCTTATCGGGGGGCCACCGGACTGATCGGTGAAGGCGGCCTGGCCGAACTGCTGGAACGTCTGGCCCGCATTCCCGGTTTATTGCGCCTGCGCTACACGACCTCGCACCCCAGCAATCTGGACGATGAACTGATTGCCGCCCACGGTTCTATTGATATGCTGGCACCCCATCTGCATCTTCCGGTGCAAAGTGGTTCGGACCGCATTCTGCGCCGGATGCATCGCAAGCATAATGTCGAGCAGTATCTCGATAAAATCGCGCGCTTGCGGGCAGTGCGGCCGGGCATACAAATTTCTTCGGATTTCATTGTCGGATTTCCGGGGGAGACAGAGGCTGATTTTGCAGCGACCATGGATTTGATCGAGGCGGTACGTTTTGATCAGTCCTTCTCCTTCAAATACAGCCAGCGTCCTAATACGCCTGCCCTGAAACTCAAGGATGATGTGCCCGAAGCCGAAAAAGATGCCCGCCTTGCCATTTTGCAGGGCCGTATCAACGGACTGGCCCAGGGTTATGCCCAGGCCCTGGTGGGTACGCGTCAGGCGGTACTGATTACCGGTCCTTCGCGGCGGGATCCTCAGGAAGTGACCGGCAAAACGGCCTGCAATCGCTCGGTCAACCTGCCCGGCAGTAGCCACTGGGCGGGGCAGATGCTGGACGTAGAAATCACGGCGGCTTTGCCCAACAGTCTGCGTGGTCGCCTGGCACAGTCTGATCCTGTGGCCCATCGTCTTGCCGTATAATCCCATGGAGCCTCCCAGTAAGCCTGCTGCTGTCACCCATGGCGATTTTATTGCCGAGCAGGCCAGCGCCACAGCGCTGTCAGAACTTGCCGGAGAACTGGACAGTCATCTCAAGCAACTGGAATCCCGACTGGGCGTCGTCGTGCTCCCCCGTGGGGAGCGTTTTCATATTACCGGACCGCAAGCTTCCGTAGAGGCCGCCAAAATCGTACTGACCCAGCTTTATGATCAGGTGAGTCAGGGGCGCAGGCTTTCCAGTCATTGGGTCCACCAATGTATCCAACGGGTTCAGGTGGAAGCGGAAAAAGATGCCTCCGAAAATGTGGAAGCAGCAGGTATTCAAACCCTCAAAGGTACCATCCGGGGTCGGGGTGCCCGTCAGCGCCGCTATCTGGATTCCATCCGCCAGAATGATCTGACTTTTGGTATTGGTCCTGCAGGCACCGGAAAAACCTATCTGGCGGTAGCGGCGGCGGTGGAGCAGATCGAGCGCAATCAGGTGCGTCGCCTGGTGCTGGTGCGACCAGCGGTGGAAGCCGGAGAACGCCTGGGATTCCTGCCCGGATCCCTAAGCGAAAAGGTCGATCCTTATTTGCGCCCCCTCTATGACGCCCTCCACGAGATGATCGGCTATGAAAAAGTGGCCAAACTCATCGAGCGACAGATTATTGAAGTAGCACCCCTGGCCTATATGCGCGGGCGCACCCTCAACGATGCTTTCATCATTCTCGATGAGGCCCAGAACACCACTCCCGAACAAATGAAAATGTTCCTGACGCGCATGGGTTTCGGGGCGAAAGTCGTCGTAACCGGCGACGTGACCCAGATCGACCTGCCCCGTGGCCAGCTTTCCGGACTGGTGCAGGTGCTGGATGTGTTGGACGCCATGCCGGGAGTGGACATGGTTTTTTTCGAAAGTGCTGACGTGGTTCGTCATCCGCTGGTGGCGCGTATCATCCAAGCTTATGATCGCTTCGGGGAAAAGACATGAGCCGCTTATACCTGCGCATTACTGTGGATGGCGCAGTAGCTGAAGCTGCTATTCCCTCCCGGCAGCAGGCCCGAGAGGCCATTCTCCGGGCATTGTCGGTAGCGTCGCCGCGACTGGCTGATCCGCAGCGCATGGTGGAAGTTTCCCTGGCTCTAGTGAGTAACGCAGAAATTGCCGCCTTGAATGACCAATATCGGCAACGCCAGCAGCCGACCAACTGCCTCTCTTTCCCCCAGGACCCTCTGCCTCCGGTATTCCGTCGTGATCTGCTCGGCGATATCGTCATTGCTCCTGACGTCGTTGTCGGGGAAGCGGCAGACCAGGGTAAACCGCTGATGCATCATTATCGTCATTTGTTGATTCACAGTACCTTGCATCTTCTGGGCTTTGACCATGTTGACGAGCAGGAAGCGCTGATCATGGAACAACTGGAAACCCGATTACTGGCTGAAATGGGTGTGGCCGACCCTTACCTGAACCACATACATGAGTGAAGATCGAAGTACCCAGGAGCGCCCGCGCAGTTGGTGGGCGCGTTTTACCCAGTCCCTGCGCGGTAATGTCGAAGATCAGGACAGCCTGCTGGATCTGGTCCGGGAGGCGGGCGAAAGGCAGGTAATTGATGCTGAAGCGGCGCGCATGGTGGATGGTATTTTCCGGATGGGTGAGTTGACGGTGCGCGATGTGATGATTCCCCGTGCCCAGATGGAAGTCATCGAAATGGATATGGCCTTGCCGGAGATCATCGCCCGGGTTTCGGAAGTCGGCCACTCGCGGTTTCCGGTGGTGGGCGAGGACCGGGACGACGTGCGTGGCATCCTCCTGGCCAAGGATCTGCTGCAAGCCTGTCGCGCCGATACCCTCACGCCACGTCTGGCTGAGCTGCTGCGGCCGGCGACTTTCATCCCTGAAAGCAAGCATCTGGATCATTTGCTCTACGAATTTCGTACCGGGCGCCATCATATGGCCGTGGTGGTGGATGAGTACGGTGGGGTAGCCGGACTGATTACCATTGAGGATGTATTGGAAATCATTGTCGGGGAAATCGAGGACGAATATGACATTGATGAAGATGTCATGATAGCCTCACGGGAGGATGGTGACTTTCTGGTGAATGCCCTGATTGCTCTGGAAGACTTTAATGCCCATTTTGGCGCACACCTTGCCGATGGTCATGCTGATACCCTGGGCGGTTGGGTGGCTACCCGCCTGGGCCATGTTCCCAGGGTGGGCGAGGTGATTGAGGAGGGAAATTTGCGACTGGAAGTACTCAGAGCGGATCGGCGGCGGGTGCAAATTGTCCGGGTATCTCCACCGCGAAGCGCTGCCTTGCCGGAACTGTCTGAGCAGGAGCGTCCATGACCCAGGCTGCAACCCGCACTCTGGCATTTCCTCTGCGGCTTTTGGCCGCATTAATTTTGGGTGGCCTCTGGACCCTGGCCTTTGCCCCTTTCAATGCCTGGTATCTGGCCATCGTTCTGCTTTTCGGTCTGTTCTGGCTGGCGATCACCGCAGAACGTCCCCGGCGTGCGGCAGCCCTGGGTTATGCCTTCGGTTTCGGGGCTTTTTGCAGCGGAGTCAGCTGGATTTCCATCACCCTGCACAATTTTGCCCACATGGACTGGCTGCTGGCGGGGGGCGCGGTAGCCCTGCTGGCCGCTTACTGTGCCATCTATCCGGCTTTGGCATTGTGGTTGGCGACCCGATTTTTTCGCGGCAATATCCGCTTGCTGGTTTTGCCCGTACTCTGGATATTCGCCGAGTGGTCCCGGGCCCGCTTGTTCACCGGTTTCCCCTGGCTGGCTACGGGTTATACCCAGACCCATGCCTTCCTCGGCGGCTTCGCCCCCTGGTTGGGGCAATATGGCGTGGGCCTCGCCACGGCGGGTTTTGCCGCCATTGTGCTGTGGCTATTCCGGGAGGCGCGGTCGCGGCAGGTGCTGCTTGGAGGGGTATCGGCCCTGCTGCTGCTTTCCGGCTTGGCGCTGGCGGCGGGCTCAGTGCGTTTCACCCATCCGGTCGGGCACAAGCTGCGGGTCAGCTTGCTGCAAGGCGATATTCCCATTACGGAAAAATGGAACAATGCCGCCATCGGCCCTATTCTCCATCATTATGTGCAATTGATTTTGCAGGCGCCTAAAAATAGCCAACTCATTGTGTTGCCAGAGACGGCCTTCCCTGTTTTTCAGACAGAAATCCCCGGCCTCATCAGCCAGTTGCAGGAGTGGTCCGCGCATAATCACAAAATCCTGATTATCGGTATTCCCGAAGCGGCGGGCGGTAAATACTACAACGCCGCCATGGAAATTGATGGTCATGCGCCCCTGCGCTGGTATCAGAAAGAACATCTGGTACCTTTTGGCGAGTATATTCCCTTACCGCAGCTGTTAGGCCCTCTGGTGCACCATTTCCTGCCGGGTCTGGGGAGTTTTTCCTTCGGCCATGGCCCCTATGTCCTGCCCGTAGACGGACAAAAAGCGGGTATGACCATTTGTTATGAAGAATCCTTTTCCCGGGATGTGCGCAAGGGCGTCGGCGAAGGGGAGACCTTCCTGCTCAATATCAGTGATTATGCCTGGTATGGACATAGTATTGCCGCTGCCCAGAGTATGCAGATGGCGGCCATGCAGTCGCGGCAGCAACAAAAGCCCGATGTACGCGATACCAATACCGGCATCACCACCCTGATTTCACCCGATGGTCAGATACGCACCCAACTCCCGCAATTTGTGACCGGCACCCTGAATGGTGCCGTTCAGCCCATGGCGGGTGAAACGCCCTATGGCCGTTGGGGGAGTCTGCCCTACTTGCTACTCAGTGGTTTATGGGTACTGCTGGCGCTGGGGCTTACTCGCCGGCAATCATCATCTCGTCAATGAGGATGGAGGCACAACCGGTGTTGCCGTGGGTGAGCAGATCGTTTCCGACCATCTGCAGGCCCTTGAACATGGCTTGTAGAGTGCCAGCGATGGTGATTTCCTCCACCGGATATTGAATCTCGCCATTTTCCACCCAGAAACCGGCGGCTCCGCGTGAGTAGTCGCCAGTAACCATGTTGATACCAAAGCCAATCAGTTCGGTGACCAGCAGGCCACGTCCCATTTCCCGGATCATCTCCTGGAGTGAGCGCTGACCGGATTCCAGGGTCAGATTATGGACGCCCCCGGCATTTCCTGTGGTCGGCATATTTAACTTGCGGCCGCTATAACTGTCGAGAATATAACCCTGCAGTACGCCTGCCGCGATGATGTCGCGATTGCGGGTGGCTACGCCTTCTCCATCAAAGCTGGCGCTGCCCAGCCCGCGCTGGCGCAGGGGTTCTTCATAAATACGAATATGTTCCGGAAACAGGGACTTGCCGAGACTGTCCAGCAGAAAGGAGCTTTGCCGATAGAGACTGCCACCACTGATGGCGCTAGCCAGATGTCCGAGAATGCTGGAAGCTACCTGATTCTCAAAAATCACCGGCGCCCTGGTGGTGGGAATCTTGCGGGCATCCAGGCGCCGCAGGGCACGCTCTGCAGCGGTTTTACCGATACTTTCCGGACTGTCCAGAGCAGCAGCATCGCGTGCCACATCGTACCAGTAGTCTCTTTGCATGCCGCCTTGCAAGTCTTCGGCAATGACGGAGCAGGACAGGCTATGCCGGGATGATTGTCGCTGTCCGACAAAACCCAGACTATTGGCATACACCGATATCCCTTCACTGCTACCCAGACTGCCCCCCTCGGAATTGTGAATACGGGGATCACTGTCCCGGGCGGCGGCCTCGCAGCGCCGCGCCAGATCGGCAGCCGTGTCGGCATCTATGGACCAGGGATGATAAAGATCCAGATCCGGAAATTCTCGTGCAAAAAGCGCCGGATCCGCCAGACCAGAGAAAGGATCTGCTGCCGTATGGCGGGCAATGGTCAGTGCCGCCTCGACGGTTTCGGCAATGGCCTTGCGGGAAAAATCCGAGGTGGAGGCGCTGCCTTTGGACTGCCCCAGATATACGGTCACGCCCATACCCTTATCCTGATTGTACTCAATGGATTCCACCTCACCCAGGCGGACCGTGACGGACAGTCCCTTACCGGTGCTGGCGGCCGCTTCCGCTGCACTGGCACCTTGTTTGCGGGCAAGCGCCAGGATGTCCTCACTGATCTGACAAAGCGTTTCGGCATTTAGAGTGGAATGGGGGGCTTGGCTCATGGATGGTATCTCGCTCGAATGAAAGAATCTCACCATCTTACTCCCAAGCCTTCTATAGGAGAAAGGCGATATATCATGAATGTTATTGACATGCATTATCATTTGCGTTTGAATGAGGATGTTGATTTTTTGTGAGGCTTGCCATGTACGTGTGTGTGTGTAACGGTGTGACTGAGCGAGACATTCATCTGGCAGTGTGCGAAGGTGCCTGCTCCATGCGGGATTTGCGCCAACAGTTGGGTGTAGCTTCCCAATGTGGTCGCTGTGCGACTTGTGCCAAAGCAGTTCTGGATCAGGAAATACAGCATGCTCAGGTCACGCATTATCCTCTAGGTCAGCATCCGCAGCGCAATTTCAAACAGGCGATCTGATTCATTGGCGCAAAGGGACTCGCCGGTGTTGATGGTAAAGCTAAATTTTTTTCAGTATGTTGCATGAATTATTCAATCGGGAGCGTGGCATGAAAGGCGACAAAAAAGTTATACAGTTGTTGAATAAAGCATTGGCCATTGAATTGACGGCCATCAATCAATATTTTCTGCATGCCCGCATGTACAAAAACTGGGGGCTGTTTGCTTTGGGTAAGCATGAATATGCGGAATCCATTGAAGAAATGCAGCATGCCGACAAACTGATCGAACGTATATTGTTTCTGGACGGCTTACCCAATCTGCAGGACCTGAATAAATTGCTCATCGGTGAAAATGTGGCTGAATGCCTGGCTTGTGACTTGAAACTGGAAGAAGCTGGTCGCGCCCATTATGTAGAGGCCATTCATTATTGCGAATCGGTCAAGGACTACGTCTCGCGCGGGATTCTCGTCGAAATTCAGGAGCAGACCGAAGAGCATATTGACTGGCTGGAAACGCATATTGATCTAATTGACAAAATGGGGTTGCCCAATTTTATGCAAACAGCCTCGGGTCCTCTGGGCGGCGTGGCCGATTAATCATTCCAAAGCGCATCCAGAGTGCAGCCCAATGTCTTGACGGCATCCATCTGGAGGGCGGGGTTTTGGTCCATGGTCGAGACGCGGGCATAACCAATCAGCATGTCCATCTATTCCTTAATGGGCTTTACGCGATAATAAGAGAATCTCTGTTTCGGAACAAGGAAAACGGTACTGTTTGAGCGCCCACCGCCGCCTTTTGCGGGGGCGGTATAACGAATTCCCAAAACGATCGTTTTGGGAACAAGCTCAGACGGATGCAAAATTCTCTGTGGAACTTTGGGTCCCTTTGTTGGGATAGATAGACCCGTTCCTACTTAAAAATGTAACATGTCACCATGAAACAAGGAGGGCTCCTATGCAACCGCATACCGCAGGATTTCCAAACCCTGAGCTGATCGGGTCATTCCGCCAGTTCGGACCCTTTGGGATTGCCTACCAGGTACTCAAGGAAGGCCATGACACCGCCAAGGGCTGGACCGTCGAGATCGAGGTGCCGCAGACAGTGGAGCGATTGGAGTATCCCCTGAAAGACGCCCTAGACGATCCAGAGGCCCGCTAGTGTTCGCTATCGCCTTTGACCTGACAGTCAAGGAAGTCACACAACACCAAGAGTGTTGCCGCCGCCTATGCGGACATTGGTGCGACACTGGCCGGGTTCGGATTTCTGTGGGTACAAGGCAGCATTTACGTCTGTGAGGATGAGGATATGGCCAACCTGATGGATGCGATGGACGCTCTCACAGATCTGCCTTGGCTTCCAGCATCCGTCAGGGACGTGCGGGCTTTCAGGGTGGAGCAATGGTCCAATTTCACAGACAGGGTGAAGCGCCGAGGGATGAAAAAATGAGCAGCCGCATCGCGTTGTCTGGTGGACGTTTCCACAAGCGATTCTCAATCCTAGCCGACCCAACAAGGAAGTCGTGCCTTGATCCCCTACGTCATCACTAACCACGCCAGAGAAGAGATGGCCATCCGGGGTATAGCTGAATCCACAATGGATGCCGTCCTGCGTAACCCTGGGCAGATCGTTCCCGTGAAAAACAATTTGTGAGCCTACCAATCCGTAGTATCTTCCGATACAGGCTTGGATAAACTGGTTCGTGCTATTGTGACGCATGGAGAGATCCCGCTGCGGGTAGTGACCGTCTATCAAACCAGCAAAATCACGAAGTATTGGAGGGCACCATGAAAGTACGCTACGACCCTGAAACCGACACCCTGACCTTGCGGCTGAGTGAACAGCCTGTGAGTGAAAGCGATGAGGCTAATCCGGGAGTCATCTTGGACTTCGACCAGGCTGGCAATGTCGTGGGCATCGAGATACTGGAGGCTTCCAAGGCAGGGGCCATGCCACAATCCATCGAATATGCTTACGGCGCGGCCTGAAACCTCAGAGGCAAAATGTAATGTCTCATAACAACCCTTACCTGGCAGGCGAAGAACCCAGCAAAACCCGGCCATCCATCCCGGACAGCCCGCCATCGTCGAGACAAAAGGACGCATTCTGTCCTGTCTCTGGGTGACAACAATCGTGTTACCCACCTAAAAATAACAGAGGAACCAGAAAAAGCATGCAGAGAGGATACAACATATCTTTTTATAAAAAGAAAGTTATCTTTATTGTTATGATAACACTCTCCGTTTCAGGGTGTGCTGATCTTACAACGTATGCTGCGCAACAGAGAGCACAGCAAATTACTGCGAATCAGCAAAGGTGTGAAGCTGATGGGTTACAACCTGGAACCAGATATTTCTACCATTGTATGCAAAATTTACAGTCAACACAGTCATACAACCAGGCTATCTGGAATTGCCATAACATGATTACTCCCCACTGCACATACGCAGTTGACCGTGAGGCCTGCGTTCGCCGCCAAATAAGACTTTGTGAACAACGCGCCTACAATGAATATCTATATACTCACAATGCGGCAAGGGCAGATATAAGGTTACACGATTATAACCATTACTATTACCATTCCGATGGTTCACAATGATATTTTTTCATCTTATCATAGTAAATTGGCAAAGGATAATATAGTAATGCCTCGTCGCAAGATGAAAGGGAGTACCAGTGAGGCCATCGGCGCACTAATCATCCTCGGAGCGTTGTTCGGATTAATCAAGATACTATACGCAATAGGCGGGGATGGCGTGCTGCTCATCCTGTTCGTCGCCGCAGGGATTGTCATTGCGCGGCTACTGTGGAAAGCAAAGCGTAAATCAAAAATCAGATCCGCGTTATTAGGAGCAGGGACTGAAAATCCAATGCAACTCACCCCAGGGCAATACGAGAATTTCTGTGCGGCACTTCTGGAGAACAATGGTTGGACAACAAAAATGACAAAATCTTCAGGGGATTTTGGCGCAGATATCATCGCAGTAAAAGGGAATAAAAAGTCAGTTATTCAATGCAAGCAGTGGTCAAAGAGCGTTGGTGTAAAAGCAGTACAAGAGGCTCATACAGCCATGAGTTATTACCACGCAAATATAGCCATTGTTGTAACAACTACAGGATATACTTACGCAGCAAAAGACCTTGCGAAAAGCACTGGTGTTCGGCTTTTGAAGCATACAGACTTAATAGATATATAGCATACAAGGAGCACGTTATGGCAAAACGTGGAAGAAAAAAAACACCAATAACAATTTTTAATCCACGCGGCGAATCTGAAACAGCACGTAAGAAGAGAATTGCGTAAGAGAAAAGGCGATATGGACGAGCAGTTGGTCCATGCTTTATAGCAACCGCTGTATATGGAGATGCTATGGCGCCAGAAGTTCAGAAATTCCGCCATTTCAGGGATACTAGATTGAGACCATATAGATTAGGCAGAGTTGCGATAAGATATTATTACCTATTATCGCCTCCGATAGCAACTTGGTCGGCAAAGAAACAACATCGATCTTATACGACAAGAAAAGTATTAGATTTAATTATAAAAATTATTCAACTAAAAACCTAGGTAGTAATACTTTTGCATGATCATTTCTGTTACTTTTCGCCAAGATTTAAACGCTGCACAATTAGAAGCATTATCAGCTATAAATGTGTAGCAATTTGTTTAACTTATATCGCGTCTTTTATGATCGTAGAACGAGCCATTGCTGATGATTATATTTATCAGCCTGTTCCAAACAATATAACAAGTCAACAACTACACAAACCTATACCGTATGGATATGCTGCATTTGGACTGGAAATCGTTGGCGGACCCATAGATGGTGAGGACAGTAGCGCAGGTTTCACATTGGAAAGTCCAGATGGAAAATATTGGGTAGCATATAGGACTGATGGAGATTGTGCTGGATGTTCAATAGATAGCGCTTTTGACTGGTTTCCGTGGGATCACTCTCCATTTTCAGCAGGAGAAAAGAAAGCAAAAGAAAAATATAAAATGAGATATCAGAAAATTACAGAACATTTTACTTTGTTTTCATGCAACCACAATGGCAGAGAAATATATTCTTTAAAAAATTACAGTAACGATGAGTTTAAGCAACTATTCTTTTCCTTTCAAAACTATCCTACGCAAGATACAGCTATTATTAAATTTAATGAAAACAATCTATTGAGAATAAGGAAGTAAATTAGATAACTATTGAGGGTCACAAAACTCGAATTAGCTAGACCAGAAATCAGAGTCTCCAGGGTTTCGAAATCCGTTACTCCACCATACTCCTTTGCATGACCTTGTCTGCGTGACGGATTACGTGACGACTTTGCTGGCTCAAATCCACTCATTCTGCCCTGTCACCCAAACCGCGGTTTGCAGGGCAGGATGATGGGGCTTCCCGACCAGATGCTGAAGGCGTTTGCCGCCGAGCAGCATGCCCGCTGCTTTTCGGGAACAGGTCAATCAAGCATGATATTACAGTTAGTAGTAAAGGTAGGCTATAATTAAAATTGTGCTGTGCTGGCTGAATTTCTATTTTGTTCCTGGTCTGGCAAAGAATATGATTCATTGATGCGTTCATTCGACACAGGAGATCGATCAATGGATATGCATTCAATGAGCATGCAGGCGATGACCAGCAGCATGCATGCTATTTCTGATGGGCAAACCGCTGCAGGTATTATCGTGACAGGCTTGATTGCCTTTGCCTTTTTTGGGCTGGCTGCGGGACTGTTCATGCGTGCTGCCCGCGCCGAGGCAAAAAAAGAAGCACAAGAGGCAGGTAAACACTAAAAGCGATTATGGGTACTTAGAAACCTGGCGGTTGGTTACTTTGTTAAAATGTGCAGGGGCGTTGGCTGTCAGGCGCTGCCCCAGTTTAGTTTTCAGGCGTGCAAATGGTAGTGCCAACCCAGTCGGATAATGGCGACGAAGGCATTGGGGATGGTGTTCCCTGGCCCATTGGCGCCGGGGTTGACGATATATTGCAGGTCGGGTTGGATATAAAAATCCTTGAACACGGGCTGTTTGAAGTTCACTTCCAGGCTGGTTTCTGCAGCCCCCATATTCGAACCGGATTGGCGTTGCCAGGCACGGTCCATGCCCAGACTGAGCGTTGAGCCAGGTGAATCCGGAATGAAATGTCGCAGCCGTAGTCCCGCGCCCAGATAGGCATTCACCGGTGAAACGGCTGCGGCATTGGGGGCTCCACCACCTTGCACAAAGACACCCCAGTTCATCTGATCCATCTTCCAGCGATACTCGGCTGCTCCATAAAACCCACTCTGACTGGTAGAGACACCGATGCCAATGGTTTGCCTGAGGTAAGGACCGGAAATGTGATTATAATAGCCTCCGGCCTTGAGCGTAGCCTTACCAGGACCGATAGCAACGCTTTGATCGATTTCTCCATAATAAATCATGCCATCACTACCCCAGGGGGCGCGGTAGGGATGAACCCCATCGGCACCAAACGCACCTGCCATCACCGTGGTATTCCCCCAGCTCGCTGAAGCCATGACGCCGAGACTGGAGTAGGGATAAGTGGGGGTGAAGGGAATGTTGGCGGTAATAGTGGGATATATCCCGTAAGAGGCGTTGAACAGCTCTCCGGCGACTCCGGTGACATTGAAGTAGTCATTAGGATTAATCAAACCCAGTCGTAACGTATAGTTCCCAAGATTTTGCCGATAATATCCCTTGTAGAGCCGAGCGATATGTGGGTACGGCGTGGTGAGATTGGATACACCTTGCAGGTCACCGACATACACGCCATCGGGGTTTCCGCTATCCGCAGCCAGCTGCGTATTCTGTTGATCGTGGGCACCGATTCTGGCGATCGTGGGCACCCCTGGAGAGGGAACATTTTGGTCGTTGTGATTTTAAGCACGGGTGGT
>NZ_JBYCKQ010000004.1:0-6112 GCF_057473465.1 Acidithiobacillus sp. TH-A117 | reverse complement strand
GCAACTACCGCCGATTCATCGGGATCCTTTCGATCGCATGCTGATTTGCCAGGCCATCGAACGTGGACTTACATTGGTCACCCCTGATCCGGCCATTAGGCAATATCCCATTAGAACGCTTTGGCTGTGATGCGTTCTTCGGACGAAAGTGGTGGGGCAGCCTGAAGCTGTCAAACCGCCTGCGTGATAAACGCTCCATCCTTCAACGCCACACTTTTCACGAGATTCGTGCACTGGGGGCCGAGCTGTACCGTCAGGCGGGATGGACTGATGAATCCATTCGTAAGCTCTTGGGGCATTCTACCGGGAAGATGACCAGGCACTATCTGGACAAACACCAAGAACCGTGGACTGTGCCCGATAATGTCGGGCTATCACTGATGGCTTGCCAAAAGTTTACCAAAAAACTTTTTTGATGCCTGCATGAAATATGCAACACAATGAGAAATCGATAAAAATTGGTCGGGGCGAGAGGATTTGAACCTCCGACCACCTGAACCCCATTCAGGTGCGCTACCAGGCTGCGCTACGCCCCGTTAAGAGCCGCTACTCTAATGCTTCATGGGCAGCGGGTCAATGTTTTCCAGCACAAATTTTAATCAGCGCCGCTAATTCTGTCTGCAGATAGATAAGCCGGTTGGCGGATCCCACAAACCCGGCAGAGGCATTATCCTCCATTTCCAGCTCCAGTTGCGCCGCTGAAACCGAGTGACCCGGGCCGGTCTCATGGCGCAAACCCTGGAGTCGTTCCCGGGCGCCGTGGATGGTGTAACCTTCCCCATAAAGCAGGCTGCGAATCTGTCGCGCCAGAAGCAAGTCATGACGCTGATAATAGCGGCGATTCCCTTTTCTTTTCAGCGGACTGAGTTGCGGGAACTCCTGCTCCCAGTAGCGCAGCACATGGGCTTTGACTCCACAAAGCAGAGATGCCTCGCTGATGGAGAAATACTGCTTTTCAGGAATTTCCGGCAGCGCGGCGAGTTCTTTGCCCGCTTTCCCTTTAGGCGATGTCTGGTTCGCTACCATTGACGTAGGCTTTGAGCTTCTGGCTCGGATGGAAAGTCACCACCCGCCGGGCGGTGATGGTGATTTCGACGCCCGTTTTGGGATTACGTCCTGGTCGCGGATTTTTATCACGCAGGGTGAAGTTGCCAAAACCCGAGAGTTTCACTTCTTCGCCCTGGGCCAGGGTTTCGCGGATATGATCAAACAGGGCTTCCACAATACCTTTGGCTTCCCGTTTGTTCAGGCCCATGGTTTCAAACAACATATCCACAATTTCAGCTTTCGTGACAGCCACTTTTTTCTCCCTATGCGCGAAGTTCAATGGAGCCGATTTGCTTCACGGCAGTGAGCATCCGCTCCAGTTCCTGTTGTACATCCACCTCAGTCAGGGTGCGCTCGCGATCCTGCAAAAGGAAAGCAAAAGCCAGACTGTAGGTCCCTGCCAGCAGGGGTTCTCCCTGATAGCGATCAAAAATCCGTATTTCCTGCACGATGGCGCTGGCTTCCTGACGCATGGCGGCCAGCACGCTGCCAGCCGCAATGGCATCAGGAATCACCAGCGCCATATCTCTTCTCAACGCCGGATAGGGCGACAATGGCGCGAAATGCCGCTCATTATCCAGATCTTCCAGCATTTCCATATCCAGATAGAAGAATAATGCGGTTTTGTCCAGGTCATAACGATCTGCCAGAATTGGATGCAAGGCCCCCAGCATACCGACCCGACGTCCGGCGACGAGAATTTCTGCCGCCTGCCCAGGATGCAGGCCAACCTCGGTGGTCAAGGCCCGAAACTCAAACGTGGTCTGCGGCCATAAGGCCAGCATGGCGGCCACATCGCCTTTCAGATCAAAAAAATCCACATCCCGCGCCGTCTGTGCCCAGTTCTCGCGGTCGGCACTACCGGCAATGCAGCCCGCCAGCACCATACTCTGCCGTTCGGCTGAAAATATCCGCCCCATCTCGAAAATCCGGATACGCTCCTGCTGCCGCTTCGCGTTGAATTGCAGGGTCTGCAACAAGCCCGGCCAGAGGCTGGCACGCATGACCGCCAGATCTGCAGACAGAGGATTCAGCAATGCCGGGGCGTCGGCTTCCGGGACGAAGTCCTTCTGCGCTTCCTGGCTGATGAAGCTATAGGTAATGACTTCGTGATAATCCCGGGCCTGGAGAATATCCCGCATCCTACGCGCTACGGTGGAGGTATTGGCTGCGGCTTGCAAGATGCCCCGGGGGCGATGGGCCGGCAACTGCTCATAACCGTAAATGCGACCCACCTCTTCGATCAGATCCGCCTCAATACGCAGATCGAAGCGATGGCTCGGCACCTTGACCTGCCAGCCCTCGGGCACGGCACGGATCTGCAGCCCCAGGCGGGTCAAAACCCGCTCCACTTCTGACGCAGTGTAAGGCATCCCCATGACCCGCTGGAGGCGCTGCTGGCGCAAGATGATTTCTGCGGGAAGCGGCAGACTACCCTGTAAGGTAAAGGCGCGGGCACTGCGCAACTGTACCGGGGCGAGTGTAGCCATCTGTGCCAGCACGCCCCGGGCCAGCCGGGGAGCGAGCTGATAATCGACACCCCTTTCATAGCGCATGGCGGCATCGGTCTGCAACGACAGGCGCCGGGCCCGCCCCTGAATCGCTTTGGGCTGGAAAAAGGCGGCTTCAAGAATAATCGAACGGGTGACATCGGTCACACTGGTCCGCCGTCCACCGATAATGCCCGCCAATGCCACCGGTCCTTGCGCATCGGCAATGACCAGCATGTCCGGCTCCAGAGTCAGATCCCGACCGTCCAGGGCATCCAGCACTTCGCCGGCTTGCGCCCAACGTACACACAGACCACCCTGCACCTTGTCCGCATCAAAGGCGTGCAGGGGCTGACCGGTCTCAAACATCCACAGGTTCAACAAGTCCACCACCGGGTGGATACAGCGCTGTCCCATGCGCCGCAAGCGCTCGCGCAGATGATCCGGCAAGCGCTCGGGAACCCCGTCTATCCACAGCGCCGTATAACTGGGACAGACAGTGCGGGCGGCCGCATCCACTCCCACAGAATAATCGCCTTCTCGCGCTGTTTGCGCAGCATCCAGTTGGCTCCACTCAGCGGCGGACGCAGACAAAACAGCCGGGGTTTGCAGTTGTTCGGCACCCAGAGCATACAGATCCCGAGCCACCCCAAGCATGGACAAGGCATCACCGCGATTCGGGGTAATGCCCAGACTCAAAATCTCATCTTCTAACTGCAGGTATGCGCGCAGATCCTGACCCAGCGGAGCATCGGCATCGAGTATCAGCAGACCACTGCTGCCATCGTCCAGACCCAACTCAGCGGCGGCGCAGAGCATGCCCTCGGAACGCACCCCACGCAGTTCGGAAATATTGATTTTCTTATCACCCGGCAATACCGCCCCGGGCAAAGCCAAGGGCACTTTCTGCCCCTCTGCCAGATTGGCGGCACCACAGACAATGCTGCGCAATGCGCCATCACCGGCATCGACCTGGGCTATGCGGAGTTTGTCGGCTTCGGGATGGAGCATGACGCTTTTCACGAAGCCGACCACGACCCCCTGAAAAGGAACAGCTGCCGGTTCAATGGCTTCGACTTCAATGCCGCCCATGGTCAATCGCTGAGCAATATCAGCCGTATCCCAGGAAACATCCAATAATTCACGAAGCCATTGAATACTTACACGCATAAGCTGCTGCTCTCAGGAGAACTGCTTGAGGAAGCGCAGATCGTTCTCGAAAAAGAGACGCAGATCATTGACGCCATAACGCAGCATGGTCAGTCTTTCGATGCCCATGCCAAAGGCAAAACCGCCGAACACTTCGCCATCCACCCCTGCCTCGGCCAGCACGGCCGGATGCACCATGCCGCAACCCAGCACTTCCAGCCAGCCGCTCTGCTTGCACACCCGGCAACCCGATCCGCCACAGATCACGCAACCCACATCCACTTCTGCGGATGGTTCCGTAAAGGGAAAATAGGAGGGACGGAAGCGCACCGGCAAATCCGGCCTGGCGAAGAAACTCTGGAGAAAGTCTTCCAGCAGGCCTCGCAAATCGGCAAAACTGGCTTCTTCATCGATTAGCAAACCCTCCACCTGATGAAACATGGGGGTGTGGGTAATATCCGAATCACGGCGATAGACCCGTCCGGTCGCAATCATTCGCAGGGGCGGCTGATGGGCTTCCAGAAAACGGATCTGCACCGGTGAAGTATGCGTCCGCAGCACACGATTCTGATCAAAATAGAAGGTATCGTGCATGGCCCGGGCGGGATGATCTTCGGGAATATTCAGGGCCGCGAAGTTGTGATAATCATCTTCGATTTCCGGACCGTCACTGATTTCGAAACCCAGGCCAGAAAAGTATTGTTCGATCCATTCGAGGGTCTGACGAATGGGATGACTGCTGCCTAGAGCCACCCGCCGACCAGGCAGGGTCACATCCACCCTCTCACCGGCCATGCGCTCCTGAATACGCGCGTTCTCCAGGGCCGTGCGCCGGGCTTGCAGAAGGCTTTGCACCTCCGTCTTGCGCACGTTGAGCAACTGCCCGGCTTCGCGGCGCGCTTCCGGAGAGAGCTGGCCCAGCTGCTGCATGGCTTGGGTCAGGATCCCTTTTTTACCCAGCCAGTGCAGACGGATTTGCTCCAAAGCAGGCAAATCCGCAGCGGCGGCGATATCTCGCGCAGCCTCTGCGACGGAAGCCATGGAAGACAGGGACATATCCACAGCTTCCGTCACGATCAGGCGGCCAGCTGGCCCTTAGCCACCTCAACCAGGCGGATAAAAGCAGCCTTGTCACGCACGGCAATGTCGGCCAGAACCTTGCGATCAAGCTGAATACCAGCGCGCAGCAAGCCATTCATGAAGCGGCTGTAGCTCAAGCCTTCGGAACGGGCGGCCGCATTGATACGGACAATCCACAAACTGCGGAAATCCCGCTTCTTGGTGCGGCGATCGCGGTATTCATAGGTCAGGGCCTTCATCACCGCCTGATGGGCGATGCGGAAGTTGCTCTTGCGTTGACCACGGAAACCCTTGGCGCGGGCCAGGACCTTTTTATGACGGGCGTGGGCGGTTACGCCACGTTTTACTCTAGGCATGTTACGATTCCTCTGTCATCAAGCGTAGGGAAGCATGCGCCGCAGGGCGGCCTGATCGCTTCCCGAGGTCACCAAGGTATGACGCAGATGACGCTTCCGCTTGGTGGTTTTCTTGGTCAGGATATGGTTCAAAAAAGCCTGACGATGCTTAAACTTGCCGGAACCGGTGCGTTTGAAACGCTTGGCCGCTCCGCGATTGCTCTTCATTTTTGGCACGATGTTCTCCTATTTTTTCCGTGGGGCGACAATCATCACCATTTGCCGTCCCTCCATGCGTGGCCGCTGTTCAACCACCCCGACTTCTGCTAAATCCTTTTCCACCCGATTGAGCAATTCCATACCCAACTCCGGATGCGACATCTCACGGCCACGAAAGCGCAGGGTGATTTTTGCCCGGTCGCCATCATCAATAAAGCGCATGATATTACGGAGCTTGATCTGGTAATCGGCATCATCCGTACGCGGACGGAATTTGATCTCCTTTACCTGCGTCTGCTTCTGCCGCCGTTTCGCTTCATGCTGGCGTTTGCTTTCCTGAAAACGAAACTTGCCGTAATCCATGATCCTGCAAACGGGTGGTTCCGCCTGGGGGGCGATCTCGACCAGATCCAGATCCGCTTCTTCTGCGGCTGCCAAGGCTTCCATAAAGGAAACCACCCCCATTTGCTCACCCTCTACACCTATCAACCGGACCCGCGCTGCGGTAATTTCCCGATTGATACTGACTTCTTTCTCTGTCGCGATCGCCTTATCCTCCTCGCTAACCTTGCCACTCCAGGGTGTTTTGCCGCTCCTCAACCATTTTCTGCAGAGCGGCACCCAGCGCAGCAACGCTATGGGAACCCAAGTCCTGACCGTTCCGATCCCTGAGCGCCACAGTTCCCGCTTCCTGTTCGCGTTCTCCGACGACCAGCATATAGGGCACCCGGCGCAGGGTGTGGGCGCGTATCTTATAACCTATCTTCTCGTTTCTCAAGTCCGTTTCGACAC
>NZ_JBYCKQ010000003.1:0-106879 GCF_057473465.1 Acidithiobacillus sp. TH-A117 | reverse complement strand
CCAGAATCCACATGGCCGAAAGACTGGAAGACAGGCCGACGTTGAAGGTGGCAAACAGATGCATGCCTTTACTGATTTTGCCCCAGCCGAAGACCATCAAGCCGATGAAGCCTGCTTCATACATGAAGGCGGTAATGGTTTCAAAGCCGAGGATGTTGCCGAAGAAGGGACCGACGGCCTGGGAGAAAGGGCCATAAAGTATACCGAAGGCCATTTCCATGGTGACGCCGGTAGCCACACCTGCCCCGAAATTGATGATAAAGATTTTTTCAACGAAGCGATTGATTTTGTACCAGCGTTCATCACCGGTGCGTAACCACGCCACCTCCATGATGAACAGTAACCAGGACATGCCGATCGTCATAGGCGTCCAGAGAATATGCATGGAAGTAATCCAGGCAAAATCCAGTCGGCTCAAGAGAATCGGCAGAGAGTTTTCAATAACCATAACTTCCACCCCTCTATAAATTTTGTGAATGAGATAAGTTTTGCTGCACTATGAACCTGCAAGGTATGTGCCAACATTACAATATTATGTAACTATATGATTCAGAGTGGCTGGTCTGCGGCATAGGCATGGCATTTGGTGGATATGCCCCATTTGAAAGTGGTTCAAATAAACCGGTAGCCAAAAATAAAATAGTACAAAATGGTGTTGTTATTTTTTTATGCAATATATTCAGTCTATCATGATGTGCTGATAAAACGCCGTGTCATTCCATTTTTTCGCTATTCATGGGGACAACTCTGGAAAAGCCGGCACCCATCTTCTGCCGCAATTGCCAGATATGCTGCGTTGGCGATGATCAGCGTAGTGCATGTGCTATATTCTGACTTTTGAATGATCCGGAAAGCGGGTGTATGGGCCAGATGAATATCGGTGAAGAAACGCAGCATGCGGATTTTGCGGCAGCAGTGCTGAATGCCCTGTTGACCCGGCAGCCCACAGAAAAAGTGATGCAGGTGCGGATGTTAAGCTGTACTGATGCTGTCAGGATGGCGCTCCTACCCTATCCCGGAATCCCCGGGCGTCCGGACCGTCCCGAGCTGGTGCCCCCCAAAAAGTTACCCCGACGCCGGGCCTTGAGTACCCCTGCGGGGCGATTCGCTCTGCTCCATGCTCTGGCGCATATTGAATTCAATGCCATCAATCTGGCGCTGGACGCCATTTGTCGTTTTGTCGATTTACCCGTGGATTATTACCGCGACTGGTTGCAGGTGGCCCAGGAAGAGGCCGAACATTTTGTCCTGTTGCGCGAGTTGCTCCAGGCTCTGGGCGGTGATTATGGCGATCTGCCCGCCCATGACGGGCTTTGGGAAATGGCCATGGAGACAGCGATGGATCCATTGGAGCGCATGGCCCTGGTCCCGCGTGTGCTCGAAGCGCGGGGTCTGGATGTGACCCCCGCGATCCGCGAACGGCTCAGGGAGGCTGGAGATCTAGCCGCAGCAGCGGTGCTGGAGCGTATAGAAAAGGATGAACGTGGGCATGTGGCCATCGGTACGCGCTGGTTTCACTATTTGTGCGCCCAGCGCGGGCTGGATCCTGATCACACCTTCCGGCAACTGCTTGAGCGGCGCTATCGCGGTCGTATTCAGGGACCCTTGGCTCTGGATGCCCGCCGTGCCGGAGGCTTTTCCGAGGCGGAGTTGCGATGGTTACAGGCATGTATTGACCAAAATCCAGCAGCGCCGGGAAATCATGAAATGGTGGAGAAAGCCCGGCATGCCTGAAGCACAAATCACGCGCGTACTCGGCATTGAAAGTTCCTGTGATGAAACCGGACTGGCGCTCTATGACACCCAAAAAGGCCTGCTGGGTGAAGTGCTGTTCAGTCAGATTGCCCTGCACACCCCCTACGGTGGAGTGGTACCCGAACTGGCTTCCCGGGATCATGTGCGGCGCTTGCCCCTGCTGCTCGAAGAGCTGATGGCACAAAGCGGCGGGCAGCGTCCCGATGCCGTGGCGGTCACCGCCGGACCCGGTTTGATCGGCGCTTTGCTGGTGGGCGTTAATTTTGCCCGGGCGCTGGCTTATGCCTGGGACATACCGGTGATTCCCGTGCATCATCTGGAGGGGCATCTGCTGGCGCCGCTGCTCAATGGCGTGGCACCCTTCCCGGCCGTGGCTTTACTGGTCTCCGGCGGACACACCATGCTCATTGAAGTGCGGGGTCTGGGGGATTATGTATTGCTGGGGGAAACCCTGGATGATGCGGCCGGAGAAGCCTTCGACAAGGCCGCAAAAATGCTGGGGCTCGGTTATCCCGGCGGACCAGCCCTGGCAGCTTTGGCCGAAGGCGGCGATCCCGAAGCGTTTCGCCTGCCTCGCCCCCTCCTGGACCGACCCGGCATGGACTTCAGTTTCAGCGGCCTGAAAACTGCTTTTCGCCTGGCCTCCCTGAAAGTGCCGGAAGAGGATTCAGTGCAGAGAAGCCATCTGGCCGCCAGTTTTCAGCAGGCGGTGGTCGATACCCTGTTCCGGAAATGCCAGCGTGCCTTGCAGGCAACCGGTCTCAAGCGCTTGATTGTAGCCGGTGGGGTGGGCGCTAACCGGGCTTTGCGCAATGCCTTGCAAAGCCTGGCCGCCGATGGTGTCGAGTTATGTATCGCGGACCTGGCCCACTGTACGGATAATGCGGCCATGATTGCCCTGGCCGGAGCCCTGCATCCGGAAATGGCCCAGCCGGCCAGTGCCGAATTTCCGGTGCGGGCGCGTTGGTCTCTGGTAAAGGAGGAAACGTGAACAACGAACCTTTCTCTTTGGACACCGCCATCGAAGAGCGGGCGGTAGTGGATGCGGATTTCCAGACGGGTCTGGATTGGCAGCAGACCGGCCATCCCGAAGAAGCGGCCGAGGCCTTCAAGCGCGCTCTGGATGCCGACCCTGACTCTGCACTGATCTGGACCTTTTACGCCTGGGCGCTGGCTGCCTCGGGAGATAGTCACGGCGCTATTGCCGCCTGTCGCCGTGCCATCGCCTGTGATGCCGAATGGGGGCAGGCCTGGAATGACCTCGGTGAATATCTCATGGATACCGGGCGCGAGAATGAAGCCCTGTTTGTGATTCGCCGGGCACTCAAATCCCGACATTTTGATGCCCCGCATCTGGCGCAGATGAACCTGGCTCGCTATTACCTGCATCAGGGCAGCATGCGCCGGGCTTTGGCCGCTGCCCGGCAGGCCGAGCAGCTCGCCCCCGGTTTTCGCCCTGCCGAAAAGCTGGCCCGCTGGATAGACGAACGCATGCGCGAGTGGAATATCCGCGATTGAGGTTGCAGTGATCAGTGGCTCAGTGTTTTTTGAAGGGGGTTTCGCGACCATCCAGCAGGCGCTGGATATTACTGCGATGGCGCCAGAGAATCAGCAGTACCAGCAAGACCACGAGGGTGCGCAAGCTGCTCTGGTCCGACAGGGCAAAGACTATGGGTACGGCGCTGCTGGCGGCGAGGAGTGCGGCCAGAGAGGATACCCGGGTCACGGCAAAAATCAGGATCCACACGCCCAGCACCGCGAGCCCCATAAGTGGCAATAGCGCCAACAGGATTCCCAGTGCGGTAGCCACCCCCTTGCCGCCGCGAAAGCCAAAATAAACGGGGTAGAGATGGCCCAGAAAAGTGGCCAGGGCGACAGCGGCGAGCATCCAGCCATCTACTCCGAGGCTGCGGGCGATGACTATGGGGATGACGCCCTTGATCAGATCACCAAAAAGCGTCAAGGCTGCGGCCTTTTTCCCGCCCATTCGCAAAATGTTGGTGGCGCCCGGATTTCCTGAACCGGATTGGCGCGGGTCGCCCAGACCCATGGCCCGCCCCACCAGGATGGCGGTGGCTATGGAGCCGATCAGGTAGGCACCCAGTATGCAAACAATATCGAGAATGACAGACATGCAGCAGTGCGTTGGCCGTGAAAAGCGTTATTATAGGCCGAGACGCGACGCCTTGTCGCACTTTTCGGGATAATTATGGATATTCTTTTTGTGCGGGAACTGAAAGTCGATACCCGCATCGGGATTTATGACTGGGAAAGGCAGGTCAAGCAAACCGTGTTGATTGACCTGGACATTGCGGCCGATGCTCAGAGCGCTGCGCAAAGTGACAAGGTGGAACACACCATCAATTACCAGACCGTTTGCCAGCGCCTGGTCAGTCACATCAGTGCCTCCGAGGTGGAGCTGGTGGAAACCCTCGCTGAGCAGATTGCCGACATTATTCGCAGTGAATTTGCTGCCCGCTGGGTACAGGTGACGGTCCACAAACCCGCAGCAGTAAGAGGAACCCGGGACGTGGGTGTGCGCATTGAAAGAGGTTCGGCCAGCTAAACCTGGCATTAATTCAGGCCGAAGCAGTCTCCGTACAAGTCATGATCATCGGCCCGGGTGATGGGTACTACCAGGCGGTCACCCACCTTGAGGCCGCTGGCATTTTTCAGATGCACCACGCCGTCTATTTCCGGCGCATCGCTGTAGGAGCGGGCCAGAGCCCGGCCACCGGGTTCCAGGGCGTCAATGAGCACCTCGCGGCGTTGTCCCACATGGCGCTGCAGGCGGGCAAGGCTGATACTCTCCTGGACCCGCATGAATTCGGCGCGACGTTCTTCCCGGACCGCTTCGGGTATTGCTCCCGGCAGGGAGTTGGCGGGTGCCCCCTCCACCGGCGAGTAGGCAAAACAGCCGACCCGGTCCAGCTCGGCGGCGCGCAAAAAATCCAGCAGCTCGGCAAATTCCGCTTCACTTTCTCCCGGAAACCCGACAATGAACGTGCTGCGAATGGTGAGGTCTGGCACTTCCTGCCGCCAGCGCAAAATCCGCTCCAGAGTTTTTTCGGCGGCAGCCGGGCGGCGCATGGCCTTGAGAATTCGGGGACTGCCATGCTGCAGGGGCACATCCAGATAAGGTAGGATTTTTCCTTCCGCCATGAGGGGCAAGAGGGCGTCAATGTGCGGATAGGGATAAACATAATGTAAGCGTACCCAGACGCCCAGTTCCCCCAGCGCTGCGCAAAGTTCGGTGATTCGGGTCTTGAGGGGGCGGCCACCGTGAAAGGCTGTCCGATATTGACGGTCCACGCCGTAGGCCCCGGTATCCTGGGAAATCACCAACAGCTCCTGCACTCCGCTGGCCACCAGCGCTTCCGCCTCCCGCAAAATATCACCGGGTTCGCGGCTGACCAGTTTGCCACGCATACTGGGAATGATGCAGAAACTGCAGGACTGATTGCAGCCTTCGGAGATTTTCAGGTAGGCGTAATGGGCAGGGGTCAGGCGCAAGCCTTGCGCCGGTACCAGATCGGTGTAGGGATCATGGAGGGGGGGTAATGCTTCGTGAATTGCCGCCATGACCGCCCCGGACTGCTGAGGACCGGTGACGGCCAGCACCTTGGGATGGGCCTGGCGGATGAAATCCCCATGATCCTTGGCGCCCAGGCAGCCGGTAACTACCACCTGGCCGTTTTCATTCAGGGCCTCACCAATGGCTTCCAGGGATTCGGTGACGGCCGCGTCGATAAAGCCACAGGTGTTGACCACGACTACATCGGCCCCGGCGTAATCCCCCACCAGCACATAGCCCTCGGCCCGGAGCTGGGTGAGAATAAGTTCACTATCGACGGTGGCCTTAGGGCAGCCGAGGCTGACAAAGCCGACTTTGGGAGGACGGCTATTCAAAAGGTATTACTCACGCTGACTACCCCGGGGACCGCACCGACTATGCGCTCCACCACCTGTTTGAGGTCAATGACCGCATTGGGGCAGCCTGCGCAGGCGCCCTTCATGCGCACCCGGACATCTCGTTCAATGATTTCCACCAGTTCAATGTCTCCACCGTCGCGCATGAGAATGCGGCGCACGGTTTGCACGGCTTCGCTGACGGCTTCGGGATCGGGCAGTGGGTCGTCCGGTCCATAGCGTTTCTGGCGGTCCAGTCCCCGAGCGGCCATGGCCTGGGCATGGGCAATTTTGGCCGCCGCCAGCGGATCCTGCTCTTCCAGGGCATCCAGTTCTTCTTCGCTGTAAAAGCGGATAGGGGTTTTCGTGCTCATGGACATTAATATAACATGCGCCCGCCATCGACGACGAGGTTGTGGCCGGTGGTGTAGTGCGCGTCAAAGAGCAGGTAGGCGACGGCTGCGGCAATGTCCTGTGGATCGCCCACCCGTTTGAGGGCATTGCGCTCCAGCAGGGCCTGCTTGTCGCCATCGGGAGGATCCTGGTTTTCTGCCCAGAGCACCACGCCCGGAGAAACGCTGTTGACGCGAATCTCCGGACCCAGTTCTTTGGCCAGAGAGCGGGTCAGGGCCAGCAATCCCGCCTTGCTGACGCTGTAAGGCAGATAGGAGCGCAGGGGAATCTCTCCATGAATGTCACCAATGTTGACCACCGCACCCTGACTCTGGCGTAAGTGGGGGGCTGCTGCCTGGGTCAGGAACAGGGGGGCACGCAGGTGAATGGCTTCCATGCGCTGCCAGTCTTCCAGGGTGATTTGCGCAAAGGGCGCCGCCTGATAAATCGAAGCATTGTTGACCAGGCCATCCAGCCGTCCGAAATGGGCAAGACCTGCGGCAATCAGTTCGGCGGGGAAGCTGGCATCGGTCAGATCGCCCTCAACCAGCAGACATTCACGGCCATATTGCTCCCTGAGTGCGGCGGCCAGGGCTTCGGCCTCCGTCCGGGATCGCCTATAATGCAGGATCAGATGGCAGCCCCTGGCCGCCAGATGTCGGGCAATAGCGGCACCAACCCTCCGGGCGGCGCCAGTGATCAAAACCACTTTTTCAGATGCTTTCAAGAGGGTTCCATGCGCACAGAGCGTCCCGATTTTTTAACCTATTCCCGAGGGGGGCGCAAGGTCGAACTGCCGCTTCCGGACGCTGCAGCCCAAGCCCATTCTGCCATATTGCTGGAACGGATGCGTGCGGCCATTGCGGAGGCTGGTGGGGTCATTTCTTTCCGCCACTACATGGACATGGCTTTGTATACCCCCGGCCTGGGCTATTACATGGCGGGACAAAATCGTCTGGGCGCGGACGGGGATTTTATCACTGCTCCGGAGATGGGTGCTGTGTTGGCCAGAGTGTTGGCGCGTGTCCTGGCCCAAGTCCGGCCGACTGTGACCAACAGTGATGGGATTCTCGAATTCGGCGCAGGTCGGGGCGCTTTGGCGCAGCAGATCCATCAATGTCTGCCGGAACAGCCCTATACGATTCTGGAGCTGAGTCCGGATCTGCAGGAACAGCAACGGACAGCCCTGCCCGGACTGCGCCATCTGCAGCAGCTTCCCGAACAGTGGCGCGGGGTGATGCTGGCCAATGAAGTGCTGGACGCCATGCCCGTGCAGGTCGTGGAACGCGATGCCGGGGGGCTGTGGCGCGAGCGCGGCGTATGCTGGAACGGAGAAAAACTGGACTGGGACTGGATGCCGGGTACCTATGCGCTGGATGATCGCCTCAAGCCGCTGCTGGAACAATGCCCCGCAAACTACCGGACCGAACTGCATCCCCTGGCCAGCGCCTGGCTGCGGGAAGTAGCCACCAGTCTGCGGGCGGGCGCGTTGATCTTGATTGATTATGGTCAGGAAGCGGGAGAGTATTATCATCCCCAACGCCAATCGGGCAGTTTGCGAGCCTACTATCGACAGCACTGGCTGGAGGATCCATTTTATTGGCCCGGCCTCTGTGATCTGACCGCCCATGTCAATTTCAGTGCCTTGCTGGAAGCTGCGCCAGACCTGGGGCTGGAAGTGCAATTTTACGGCAATCTGGCGCGCTTTCTGGTGGAGCACGGCCTTGCTGAAGCATATGCCGGGCTGGCCGCCGGGCTGGATGCCCAGGGCCTTTTGGCCCTCAATAACGAAATCAAGCGCCTGACTCTGCCCCAGGAGATGGGGGAAAGCTTCAAGGTACTCATTCTGCGCAAGGGAGAAACTGCATGACCATACACATTTACGGCATTCGCAACTGTGACACCATGAAAAAGGCTTTTGCCTGGCTGGATGCTCAGGGTTTGCCTTACGAATTTCATGATTACAAAAAAGCCGGCGTGGACTTGGCCGATTTGCAGCGCTGGGCGACTTTGTGGGGCTGGGAGGCGCTGATCAACCGCAAGGGGACGACCTGGCGACGCTTGCCGGAGACTGACCGGGACTGCCCGGACGCGGAAAGTGCTTTTGCCTTGATGATGGCTTACCCCAGCATGATTCGCCGCCCCATTCTCATCCGCGCGGAGCAGGGTCTGCTGGGCTTTGACGCCGAGCGCTGGCAGGCGTTTTTTCAGGACCGCTCCTGATCTTTTGATACAGGCGCCAACGCATCCCTGTAGCCATGAGATCATACTAATTTGCGAATGATGCGCTATTTGCGAGCGGTTATATAACGCGGGAGTAGCGAACCGCCTTGTGCGGGAGGTAGGCATCAAAAACCATGCAGACGTGACGAATCAGCAGGCGACCCCGGGGTGTTACCTGCAGATTATCCGAATCCATCTGAATCAGCCCGTCTTTTTTCAGCCTTTCCAGTGCGGGCAGGCAGTCGCGGAAATGGGTGTGGAAATCCATACCATACTGCTGCTGTAAGCGGGTAAAATCCAGGCGAAAATCGCAGGTCAGGCGTTGATGACATGGCGCCGCAAAAGGTCTTCAGTGCTGAGTTGAACGCCTCTTTCTACCGGCAAGTGCCCCTGGTCCAGACGCGCTCCCCAGGCATCCAGCTCCTTGATATTCTGACTGTAAGTCGAGCCGATCATGGCGATGGCGCTCATGCCGAAGGCCAGCAGGTCACTCCCCGCATGGGTGGAATAGCCCTGAAAATTGCGATACAGACTACCCCTCCGTTGCGCCAGGGTCAGTTCGTCCTCGGGCAGGGCGAAATGATCCATGCCGATGTACACGTACCCCGCCTCCTGCAGTGTGGCAATGCTTTCCGCCAGAATGCGCAGCTTGTTTTCGGGAGCAGGAACATCCCCATCGAGAATCCGTTTTTGCGCGGGAAAACGCTCGGGGAGATGGGCGTAATTGAACACCGACAGACGATCGGGGCGCAGGGCGATGACCGCGTCCAGGGTGGCGGCAAAACGTTCTGGTGTTTGCAGGGGCAAGCCATAAATCAGATCCAGACTCACCGAACGAAAACCCAGGGAACGGGCTTCGGCAATGACGGTGGTGGTCAGCTCCAGACTTTGCTCGCGATGCACGGCTTTTTGCACGGCCGTATCCAGATCCTGCACCCCGATACTGATCCGGTTGAATCCAAAAGCTCTCAATAAGGAAAGCGTGCCGGGTTCCAGGGCACGAGGGTCGATTTCGATGCCATATTCGCCCTGATCATCGGGTAGGAGCTGAAAATGACCGTGGATATTTTCCAGCAAGGTATGCAAGTCCGGCTGGCGCAAAAAAGTCGGGGTGCCCCCGCCAAAATGCAGTTGTTCAACGGGTCTGCTGGCATCCAGATGGCTCAAATACAAGGCCATTTCTTGGTCGAGGCGCGCCACATAGGGGCTACCCCATTCGTGATGGCGGGTGACGATCTTGGTGCAGGCGCAATAAAAACAGAGGTTTTCGCAAAAGGGAATATGGAAATACAGAGACAGAGGGCGGGCCTGCGCGTTGGAGCCCTGCAATGCCTGAATAAGCTGCTTTTCGCCAAAGTCGCTGTGAAAATGCGGTGCCGTAGGATAGGAAGTGTAACGCGGCCCTGCCTGGTCGTAGCGGCGGATAAGATCGGCATCGAAAATGATTTTTTGTTCAAGAGCAGATGACATGGCGAAAGCCCCTATCTGGCAAACAGCATCTGCAGATCATACTCCCTGAATATCTTTTACTCCAGGGAGATTGGCCGCCACGCTGGCCCGCACTTCGGCCAGAAAGGCCTGCATGTGTGGCTGTTCGGCCTGTTCGGCCGTGGTCGCGGCCTGCAGGGTCTGCCAAAGTCCCTGCGGGCCGAGGGGCAGGGCACAGACATAGCCCTTGTCTTCATAATTACCTACTGCCCAGGCGGGCAGGGCGGCAATCCCTTGTCCCGAGGCCACCAGTTGCAAAATGATGACGGTCAGTTCGGCATGGCGCCGTCGCCAGGGCTGAATTCCGGCAGGTTGCAGAAACTCCCGGAACAGGTCCAGACGGCGATCCTCCACGGGATAGGTGATCAGGGTTTCTTCGAGGAAGTCCTCAGGTTCCAGAAAAGCCCGACCGGCCAGGGGGTGACGAGGATTGACCAGTGCCAGCACCTCATAGGCGAAGAGGGGATGGAGAATGATATCCGCCGCCATGGCGTCAGGCGTGCTGAGCACGGTCAGATCCGCCTGATGGCTTTGCAGCAGAGGGAGGGGGTCCTGCTGGAATCCCGACACCAGATCCATCTCCACGTCCGCCCAGTTTTCCCGAAAGCGATCCATGGCCGGGGTCAGCCAGTCAAAACAGGTGTGGCATTCTACCGCAATGCGCAGGCGGCCACTGTTGCCCAGGGCCCGGCGCTGAAGTTCTTCCTGGAGTTGGCGCACCCGGGGCAGCACTTCCCGCGCGGCCGCCAGCAATTCTTCACCCGCCGGACTCAGTCGTAACTGACTGCCCCTTTCGCGATTCAGCAGATGCACACCAAATTCTGCCTCCAGACCGCGCAGTTGGTGAGACAAGGCGGACTGGGTCAGGTGCAGACGCTGTGCGGCAGCGGCCAGGCTCCCGAACTGGGCGACCGCTTCGATGGTGCGCATATGGCGGATTTCAATGGGCATGACGATGTTCGATCCGAAAAAAATTTGGCAGTCTTCATTGTCCCACGATCCCTGCTTTCTGCAAGATAATCCACGACTCAATCTTGTATATATTTTTAGAGATTGTCACAAAAGGTTCATTTTAGTGTCATCATAGTGTCATATAACGCGCGTATGCTCTTGAGCATAATTTAATAAAAGACAGTGCCAAGAGCGTGGCAACCCCCCTATCCCCCTGAGTTTTCAGGAGTATATATCTTTGTTTTGCGCTCTTGTCAGTGTTCAACTGAGAGGGAGTGTAGAAATGAAGAAAAAAGTGTGGTTTTTATCTATGTTGGCAGCTTTGGCCCTAAGTCCATTGGCGCATGCTGATGATAAGTCGCTGTTGAGTTCCAGTCTGGCCAAGGAAAAAAGTGATGATTTCAACCTGAGTCTGGGCGGGCGCATTCAGGCGCAGCCGGTTTCAAGGATGGCTACTTTACCTATTTAGGGCTCCCCAATTCGGTGATTACCCTGGGTCAATCCAAAACCTTTTTCAGTATGGATCAGCTCAACAGTTCCAATGATAACGTCATGATGGAGCGTCCTTTGCTGGAAGCCCTGGATGCTTATGGCGATCGGCGTATGGGTCTGAAGTTCACCACTCATGGAGATAACTGGATGCTTGGTCTGGGCGGATTCATGAATGCCCTGGATGAAAAGCAGGTGACCAGCTACAGTGGCATCGTCCGCAGTGGAACCAATAAAACGACGGCTCTGGCTACCAAAACCAACAATACCAATCAGAGCGGCATTTATACTATCAGTGGTCGCGCCACCTATGTTCCGGTGCATAGTGAGGGCAGTGATCTGTATTTTGGTGCCAACCTGAATTACACAGGCTTTGGCGAACAGAATAAGGCGGCCTTGTATTCTACCCGTCCGGAAACCAGTGTAGCGGGCACCAAACTGTTGGAAACCTACGTCAGCAATCCCAGTTCCCAGTTTCAATATACGCTGGAAACGGCGGCGGTGGCAGGACCTTTCTCCATTGAAGGTGCCTATGTCGGGGCCAATATTTCCCGACGCAATGGGTTACCCACGGCAAGTTTCAATGGCTATTACGTGCAGGCCAGTTATATTCTCACGGGACAATCCCGTAACTTCAAACCCAAGATTGGTGAATTTCATTATCTCAAGGACATCGGCCCCGGTGGTGCCTGGGAACTGGCCCTGCGTTATGATCGCCTGAACATGAATGATGCCAAGGCCGGAATTTATGGCGGGCGCGGCGATAACATCACCGCCGGTATCAACTGGTATGCCAATGAGCATGTCCGGCTGATGCTTGATTATTCTCATGCCCACATTGGCGATATCCCGACCACGACCCCGGTGGGCGCGAGCTATGTGAACAACGCCATCTACAACACGGATTTGAATATTCTCCAGTTCCGTGGGCAGTTTTTGTTCTGATCTGATGGATACGGACCGGGCGAATGAGTGCCCGGTCCCGGGAGGATTTCATGAAAAAAACATGGATTTTTCACGCGTTGAGTATATGGGCGCTGATGGCGGGGCTACCAGCTAGCGCTGCAGCGTTGAATGTGACTGCCTTGCAGATTCCCCTCGGCGATGTGTCGGTGGCAGGACATCCCCTGCATTTGAGCGTTGGGATGGGTAGCGGGCTGGCTCAAGACCGGGGAATGCCTGCACCGGTTTTTTATAGTGTGACCGACCGGGGGCCGAATATAGCCTGTGACAAGTCAGCGAAAATATTTGGATCGCAGCTTTGTCAGGGGAAGTCGGTCATATTCCCGGTGCCGACCTATACGCCGAGGATTTACAAATTGGAGATTGCAGGAGAGCAGGTCAAGGTGCTCCAGTCCTGGCCTTTACATGCCGTCAATCAAACGGCCCTGACGGGACTTCCGCCAGCCTTGACCAACGCCGAAAAAGCGCTGAATGCCGATCTGCAGCCACTGGCAAGCAGCCCGGACGGCGTGGACAGTGAATGTATTGCCGCATTGGACAAAGGCGGATTCTGGATTGGCGAAGAATATGGTCCCAGTCTGTTGCGGGTGAATGCCGAAGGGGCGGTATTGGAACGTCTGGTTCCCAAGGGCTCGGAGCAGGCTTACGCAGGAAGTGCCGTACCCATTCGCGCAGTACTTCCCCCGTTGTTGGTGAAGCGCACGGTGAATCGGGGCTTTGAGGGCATTGCCCTGGCTCCGGATCAACGCACGCTGTTTGTGACTTTGCAAAGTCCATTTTCCAACCCGGATGCAGAAACTTTCAAACATTCCCGCAATGTACGTATTCTGAAAATCGCCCTGAATGCCCAGGGGGACTTTGAAAAAATGGCGGCTGCTTATGTATTTCAGGTGCCCCGGGCAGAGCAGCTGGCTCCCGGTGCCAAACAGAAAGATGTCAAGGTTTCTGCCCTCAGCGCAGTCAATGATCATGCTGTACTGGCCATGGTGCGCGCCGGTAAAGGGCTTCAGGTGTATTTGCTGAACTTTGCCCATGCCAGCAGCCTGTTGGGGACGGCATGGGCCAAGGCGGAAACCGTCCCCAGTCTGGAGGCCCGGAATAATCTCGAGCAGGTGGGGATTAGACCGGCCAGGACGACACTGATTTACGATGCTGCCGTGGGAAAAGCCAAGCTTCCGGAAAAAGTCGAAGGTATGTCTTTAGTCGAGGGTCGGACATTGGTGTTTATTACCGATAATGATTTCGGGATTCGTGGTGAACAGACCGAGATGGTCCGTGTTCCACTGGATGCTGAGGCTGTGGCGCGGCTGCGGCAGTCCGCCAACCAGGCTTGAAGAAATATTGCGCTCTTCGCCGGTTCGGGAAGAGCGCAAAAACTTTCCATAGACCTTCTCAGCGGGATTCTTTATGCATCACTCGATATATTTTAATGGATATGACGTCATAAAAGGTTCATAAAACTGTCATCATGTTGTCATATTGCTTCATTAACATGCCCACAGTGTTGCAAAGAACCCTAAATCGAGGAGGTCACATGTTGAAGAAAACCCGCGTTGCCGTTGCACTGTTTGCCGCCCTGAGTAGCTTTGCTGCGGTCGCTCATGCCGACACCAGCTCTACCGGAAATACCCTGGCTGATTTTTTCATGCACAGCAAGGTGGATGGACAGATTCGCTCTTATTATTTTGATCGGTTTTTCGGGAAGAATGCCACCAATCTCAGCGCATTTTCTCTGGGTGGCTACATTAACGTCCACACCCCTTCCGCAGCCGGTTTCAGTGCTGACGTGGGTTTTTACACGGCCAATAGTCTCGGAGCCAACCGGACCAACCCTGATGTGACACTGATGGGCACCGCCAACTCCATCAATGCCCTGGGCCAAGCCTATCTGCAATATGCCATCCCTGATGTCGTGATGATTCGCGCCGGTAATCAGGAGATCAACACGCCTTTCGTCAACGGTTCTGACTCCCGCATGATCCCGGCCACTTACCAGGGGATTTTTGCGCAAGTGACGCCTTACTGTGGCTGGAATATCTATGGTATGCGTATGTTCCGCTGGAAAAGTCGTACCTCCGGGGATTATTACCGTGACAACTTGTACTATCCAACCAGTTTTGACGGTGATCCCATTTATGGTGGCGCTGCTGATTTGCCAGCTAATGAACCAGCCTCTAATGGGATTCTGGCATTCGGTACGAGCTACAAGCGATATGGTATTGATGCCCAGGCCTGGTACTACAATTTCTATAATTTTACCAATATGTTCTACGGTGATGCCAGCTATACCCTGAAAACAGGTATGGGACTGAATCCTTTCCTCGGTGGACAGGTGGTTCGTGAGTGGGATGCCAATAGTCGTCTGAACGGCAGTAATCCTGGCGTTGGTGAGATTGACCACTTCAAGGGTGATGGCGTCAATAGTACAGCCTGGGGTGTGAAGGGCGGTGTCGAATACAATCTGGATAATGCCATTTTGGGCAAGGGCGCTCTGACCGTTGCATATAACGAAATCCAATATCATCCGGGTGCCATCGGTGGCGGTGCTATTGTTTCGCCCTATACCGTCGGTTATGCCACGGATCCCCTCTACACCACGTCCATGATTCGTGGTCTGGTGGAAATGGGCCCCGGCCATGGCTGGAAAATCGGTCTGAGCCAGCATTTTCTGGATAACAGCTTCTTGTTCCAGACGGCCTACGCCCAATACCAATTGCAGGCAGCGGGTTATGCCAATGATATTTATGGCGACCTGACTTACTTCCCCAAGGGCTTCCTCAAGGGTCTGTCCATTCGTGACCGGGTGGAAGTGGCGCATGGTGGCGGGTTACCAAATAATACCGGCTACTTCATCTATAACCGCGTGATGTTGACCTACGCATTCTAAGCAGGCGCATGCTACCAAATCTAGGGAGAACAACGATGATTGCCAAGAAACATGTATTGCTCGCAGTAATGCTGATGGCGGCGGCCGGTTGTGCCGAGGCCCCCTTTCAGGGTTGCCCGGCGCACAAAGCGCCGGTAGCGGCACCTGTGCCCGCGCCAGCTCCTGCACCCGCGCCTGTAACTCCAGCCCCCATTGCGCCGGTACAGCAGACCGTCCTGCAGAGCAAGCCCATTACCATCACCGGTATCAACTTCAAGCTCAACTCCTCCAAGTTGATGAGCCATGACATCAAGGTGCTGGATGAAGTGGCGGATTTCGCCCAGAAGCATGACAGTGCCGTACTGGACGTGAATGGTTACTGCAGTAAGGTGGGCAGTTATGCCTATAACCAGCGCCTGTCCGAACAGCGAGCCGAAAGCGTGGCCCGTTATCTGGAAGCCCATGGCGTGTCCCGTTCGCGGATGGTCCTGAAGGGGCACTCCTATAATGATCCAGTGGCCAGCAACGCGACCCCCCAGGGCCGTTTTGCCAACCAGCGGGTGGAAATCAATTCGACCATTCAGGTGGAAAAAACTGTCAACTAAAAGTCAAAGACCATCTGCAATGTAAAGACTTACCTCTGCAATGCTTCATGGCATTGCTCCTCCTCTCCTCGCCCCGCTCTGCGGGGCTTTTTTTGCCGGATTCTCTGGCCAAGCTATGGAGGAGAGAGTTGCTGGAGTACCTGTTCTGGCAAAAGATCTTCCATACAGCGATGATGTTTGAGAGGGCATTCTCTTTTGCCGCAGGGGCTGCAGGACAGCCCGAGGCGCAAGGCCACAGCTCCGCTGGATAATGGCGGGGTCATGTCCAGGGGGGTTGATCCATAGAGAGCAATGACCTGGCTGCCGACGGCACCGGCAATATGCATCAATCCCGAATCGTTACTCACGGTGAATCTGGCCAGAGACAGCAAGTCGATGGCTTCCACCAGCGAGGTTTTGCCGCCCAGATCGCGCGCTTCAGGTACGGCGGAAGCGATGGTCTGGGTGATTTCGGTATCCTTGGGGCTACCAAAAAGCCAGACTGACCATCCTGCGCGGATCAATTGTTGTGCCAAACGAATCCAGTGCCGGACCGGCCAGCGTTTGGCCGAGCCATATTCGGCGCCGGGCGCCAGGGCCACCAGATTGGGACCGGGGCGGAGCATGCCCAGACGCTGCAGCGTTGCGGCTAGCGCGTGTTGATCCACCAGCAGCCGTGGTGCGGGTAAGCGGGTGGGTTGGGGCAAGCGCCGAGGCAGACCCAGGGCCACAAAACGATCGACGGTCCGTGGCAGTTGTTTTTTATGCAGTTGGCGACGATCATTGAGAAGAATTTTCCGGGCCTGGCCGCCAAAGCCGGTGCGTACCGGAATCTGCGCCCAATAGGGCACCAGTGCCGATTTCAGGCTGTTGGGTAAACAGATGGACCAGTCGTATTCTTCTTTCTGGAGTGTTTCGGCGATATTACGACGGGCTTTCCAGCCTAGTTTGCCGTGAGGAACCTCCAGGGGAATGCAACGCCGTACTTCGGCCATGCGCGAAGCCACCGGCAGGCTGGCCGGCGGGGCGAGGACATCAATCTGCAATTTGGGCCAGCGGCGGCGCATGACCTGCAATAACACCTGGGCCATGACCATATCCCCCACCCAGGCAGGGGCGATGAGCAGCAGGCGGGCGGGATCATAAGTCCGGGCCAGACGGGTGTTGTGCGCGGCAAAAGCATCCTCTTCGGCAAAAGGCGGCTCGCTCTCGGCGGCCAGGGCCAGCTCCTCGCTCATGCTTATTTGCCCAGCAACATGATCAGAGCTTCCACCGTAATCAGAATAATGATGATCCATTCGAGAATGGTTTCCCGATGATGGCGGCTGGCCACAATCATGATCTCCAGACCTTCATGAATGGCATCGAGTTTTTCATCCAATGCCCGAAAGCGACTGGTGAGTTCCAGATCGGCGGAAAGCTCCTTGGACAATATTTCCAGCCCTGGTGTCTCCCAGACAATATCGGGATTATCCAGCACCGCAAGGCGCGACAGGATTTCCGTGCGGGTGGCCGAAGTGGAGGCGAGAAAGCGCAAATGGCCGCCGCGCCGCCCGGGGAGGCGACCCGTACGGGTGACTTCCGAGAGCAGATTCAGGGTGGTTTCCAGCAGGGTTTCGACGGCTTCTTCGTGAAGTTCCAGGGCCAGACTCTGGGCCAGGCGCAGGGCCACCAGGAGGATGCGCTCTTCATCCAGATATTTGAGAGTTACTCCGTCGCGTCCGACCGCATCCCGGTCACCGGTCTTGATATTTAATTCTTCGACTTTGGGATTGCTGATGGCGGTAAATTCGGCTTGCACGCTGGCGATGATTCGGGCTTGCAATGCGGGTCCCGCCCCGAAAAAACACAGTACCCCGGAGCGGAATATGGCGACCCAGGCATCACCATCGCGGAGCAGACGATGGGCCGGATTGTCATCCACAAGGTCCATATCAAAGGTTTCAGACCAGTTTTTCAGGGCAATATGCCGCACGGGTTGAATCGCGTGAAGAATGCTACTCATGCCATTTATCCTTCCGGGAGCAGTTTGCCCGGATTGAGGATGTTCTCCGGGTCGAAGAGTTTTTTGATGGCGCGCTGTATGGCGAGATTTTCCGGGCTGAGCTCCAGGGGCAGAAAGTCCCGTTTGCTGGTGCCAATGCCGTGTTCACCAGAGAGCGTACCTCCCAGCCGGAGTACGGTCTGAAACAGTTTTTGCAACCCCTGTTGAGCATGGCGCATTTCTTCACGCTGGTCGGGATGCACAAGGAAATTGACATGCAGGTTGCCATTGCCCGCATGTCCAAAACTGACAATGTGCAGGGAGTGCTCCCCGGCGATGTTTTCGATGGCTTCCAGCAGTTCGCGCAGGCGACTGACGGGAACCACCACGTCTTCATTGATTTTCAGGGGGGCCATGGCCTTGGTGGCCGGAGACAGGGATTTGCGGGCGGCCCAGAGTGCCGCTGTCGCTGCTGGGTCCGTTGCTTCCCGGGTTTCCAGATGGCCATCACCGGCCAGGGCTTGCTGCATGGCTTGCAGTTGGGTGGGAATGGTTTCGCTTTCGCCATCCACTTCGACCATCAACAGCGCCTGGCTGTCCGCTGGCAGGTCGGTTGCTGCGCCCATGCTGCGGACGGCTGCCAGGGCGTGGGGATCCATCAATTCCAGGGCACTGGGAGTGTGGCGCTGGGCCATGATCCGCTGGACAGCCGCGCAGGCACTGGCAGTGCTCCCATAAGCGGCGCGCAGGGTGGCTTTGGCGCTGGGTAGGGGCAGCAGGCGCAGGGTTACTTCGGTAATCAGTGCCAGGGTGCCTTCGCTTCCTACCAGCAAGCGGGTCAGGTCATAGCCAACCACGCCTTTGCTGGTGCGGACGCCGCAACAGAGGGTTGCGCCGCAGCCGGTGACGGCGCGCAGCCCCAGGACATAATCCCGGGTAACGCCATATTTGACTGCATGGGGCCCCCCGGCGTTCATGGCGAGATTGCCGCCAATCCGGCAGTAGGGGCTGCTGCCGGGATCGGGCGGATAAAAAAGCCCGTCCTGCGCAACATAGGCATTGATTTCTGCGGTGATGAAGCCTGCTTCTATGGTGATGGTCCGGTCCACGGGACTGTAGTCGCAGATTTTCTGCATGCATTCAAAGCTGATGACCGCGCTGCCGGGTACGGGTTGGGCGCCCCCGACATTGCCCGATCCTGCACCCCGGGGAACCAGGGGGAGATGATGGCGGCGGGCGATGTTGACGATGGCCTGTACTTCCTCATGACTGCGGGGAAAGAGGACCAGCGCCGGCATACAGCTTCCCGGCGTGTCGTCGCGACTGTAAATGGCCAGGGTATCCGGGTCATCCCGGACGCGCTCACTGTCGAGGGCGGCTCGTAGCGCGGGAAGAATGACGGCGATGCTCATGGCCGCGAACCCCGGATTTTTTCGAGAAGAGCGCTGGTGCTGCGCTGGTGGCGAAAAGGAATGCTGAGCACCCGTCCACCCCGGGCCTGCACGGCGCTGGCGCCGACAATGCGTTCTACCGGCCAGTCACCGCCTTTGATCAGTACATCGGGTTGCAGTTTTTGAATGAGCGGCAGGGGCGTGTCTTCGTCAAACACAGTCACGAAATCGACGGATTGCAGGGCGGCAAGCACGGCCATGCGGTCATCTTCCGGGTTGATGGGGCGGTCTGCTCCCTTACCCAGCCGCCGCACGGAGGCGTCACTGTTGACCGCAAGCACCAGGCAGGCTCCCTCGGCGCGGGCTTCGGCGAGATACTGGACGTGACCACGATGCAGAACATCGAAAACCCCGTTGGTGAAAACCAGAGGGCGACGATAGCCGCAGGCCTGCTGGAGGGTATCCCAATCGCGCAGGATCTTGCTGGAAAAAGAGGGCGTGGTCTGATCGGTCGCCGGAAAGTCGGTCTCGGTAAAGGCTGCATCGACCTCCGCACAAAGGGCGTGGATGAGCACCAGATGGACTTCCTGGATGCGGGCGGTACTGTTGTCGGGAACCCGCAGTTCAATGTCTGCAGAACCCAGAAGCCCGGAAATCTGCCCGCCATCCCTGCCGGTCATGGCCAGAATCCACATGCCCCGGGCCTGAGCGGAACGGATGGCCTCCACGACATTTTCAGAGTTGCCGGAAGTGCTGAAGGCTACCAGACAGTCGCCGGGTTTGCCCAAGGCTTCCACCTGACGGGCGAATACCCGGGCATAGGAGGCGTCATTGGCAATGGCGGTCAGGACACTGCTGTCGGTGCTCAAAGCAATGGCAGGCAGTGCCATCCGGTTGCTTTCAAAGCGGTTGACCAGTTCCGAGGCGAGATGCTGGGCGTCCCCCGAGGAACCTCCGTTCCCGCAGCTCAACACCTGGCCGCCAGCCCGTAGGGTCGCCACCAGACGGGTGCTGGCCGAGGCGAAGGGGGCAGCGAGCATCTCTGCCGAGCGTTCCTTGCTGTGGATGCTGGCGCGCAAGGCGGCATCCAGGGCGTTATTCCTGATCATGGGCTGGGTACTCTGAAAGCATCACGAATCCATTCTGGCGCTGCGTCGCCGTCAATGGCAATGACATCAAAGCGGCAAGGACGCAGACCATGCCGGGGATTACGCAGTAAAAAAACTTCGGCTGCACGAATCAAACGTTTCTGCTTGCGGTGATTGACGCTGTCAGCCGCGCCGCCTTGCCGGTTGTGAGTGCGCTGGCGGACTTCCACAAACACCAGTGCCTCTTGATCCAGGACGATCAGGTCGATTTCTCCGGAGCGACAACGAAAATTGCGCCCCAACAGTTTCAATCCAGCATGCAGTAACAGGTTCAAGGCGCGATCTTCACCTTGCTGACCGAATTGCTGGCGCGGCGAAGGCATAAGCTCAGGACCCTGTTTTAGGAATCCCCGATAAGGGAACTATGGCACCATTTTCTATTTTCATCCAATCCATATCCCGAACGATGCGTCCCGCTTTGCCAAAATGCAGGGTGCCGGTGGCTCCTTCAATAGGCTGGCGGAGTTTTTTGGCAAGAATGCTTTCGGCAAGCGCATAGGCATCCAGTCCAAAAGCCGCCATCCGCCACTGCGTGGCGCTGGCATTGGGCAGGGTGCTGTGGAGCAGTGCGGCAGCCCGGGGCCGGGTAGTGGCGGGCTGGACAATCCAGGGCATGTCTACCGAAGCAATGCCGGAGAGGTCGGTGGCGTCGGCAGGGAGCGCTGCGCCATGTAACAGTGCGGGACTGAAGATCGGGATACTACTGTTGATGGCACGGATGGCGGTGACTGCCGCTTCGGCATTGTCCGCATTGGCCACCAGAAAAACAAAGGCGTGGGAGGCGCTGGTACCGCTCAACAGTTGCTGGGCCTGTCCGTTGAGAGAATGACCCGGTAAATAGGTCGCGACACCGGCCACGTTCCCTCCCAGTTTTTTCCAGGTCTGAATGAAATCCGCCTGGATGGCTGCGCCACTGGAATCCTGGGGGTAAAGCACGTAAACCTGCCGGTACCCTGCCCCGTAACCCTGATCGGCAATCTGCCGGGCGGCCACATCCCGACTTAAACTGAAAACATACAGTCCCGGCTGTTGTACCCCGGCATCCGTACCCAGAGCAATCACCGGAGGTTCTGAAGGTTTGCGGACCCCCGCCACCGCATTGATGTCTTGCGGCAACCAGGGGCCTACAAATATCTTGCAGCCTTCTTTCACCCCGCGCTCAAAGAGTACGGCCGTAAAACTGGGGTTGCCGGTGCTTTGCAGAAGCTTGACGGCGGGACCGGCCTGGAGTTGTGCGGCTGTTTCCATACCGGCACTGATGGCCTGGGACAATTCCGCATAGGGTCCGGTAGAGGGCAGAAGCGCACAGATTTCTCCACCGGGTTGCTGGCTGGTATCTGCCACGTTCAGTTCGTCATGGCTGGAGAAGTTGATGGGCGGGTGCCCGGGATGGGCTGCCATCCAGGCATTGATGGCGGCTTTGCGTTGCTCTGGATCCGGGTTGTGGCGGCTGATCAGGGCAATGGCCAGCCACTCCTGGACCAGCGGATTGCCACTGCGACCCTGCCAGTTTTGAATGCGTGCCGAAGATACGGAGTCGAGCAGGGCGTGAATGCGCTGGTGGTTTTTGGAAATGGCAGGGCCACTGAGCAGGCTGTCCCGTTCGATTAAAAAGTTCAGGGCAGTCAGTTCATGACCTTCCTGGGTGTAGAGGGTGGCCAGAGTCCCCATGGCCTTTGCCCGAACATTCTGGGGCGTGCTGGCAATGGTCAGGAGTTCTTCCAGGTTACCTTTGGCCCGGGGTGTTTGTCCCTGGTCCATCAATCCCTGGGCACGCACCCACAGAGCTTCACCGCGCAAGGTATTATCCCCCTGCTGCAGGCGCAGGACTTCATCGGCCAGGAGTACCGCAACCTGGGGCTTGTTTCCCTGCAGGGAAGCTTGTGCGGCCTTGAGAAGGTAGTGCAACTGGGCTTGACCCTGAACGGCCGCTGCCGCCTGGATATAGTCTTTGGCGGCTTCCAGGTCGTGCCCCTCTGCGAGCAGCGTGTCTGCCTGATGAGCGCTAGGGGTTTCCGGAGGATTGGCTGTCGTGACTGCCGGGTTCGGGGCAGTGCTGATCACGGGCGCTGTCTTGTGTGGCATACTCGCGCAGGCACTCAATGCAGCAGCGAGGCCGAGGGTCGCAGTCAGGCGCGATAAACGGAACAGGCGGTCAGGCAGTTTCATGTGCAGAGTGTATGGAGAATAGGGCGGTGGTTCAATGACTGAAATACGTTCGGGGACTGAAATACGTTCGGGGCGGTTGACGATTATCGCAACGCCCATCGGCAATCTGGAAGATCTTTCGCCCCGGGCCGGGCAGGCGATTGCCGAGGCCAGTCTGATTCTGGTGGAAGACCGCCGCCACGCCCAGCGTTTGTTCCAGCATCTCGGCGTGCAGCCCAAAACCCTGGCCTTGCACGAGCACAACGAGCGGGCTTTGGCGCCGCAAATCGCCCAGCGTATTGCCGGAGGTGAGTGCCTGGCCTTGCTCTCGGATGCCGGAATGCCGCTGATTTCCGATCCGGGTTTTCCCTTGCTGGCCCTGCTGCGCGAACAGCAGTTGCCGGTCACCGTCATTCCCGGTCCGAATGCGGCTGTGGCGGCCTTGTCCTTGTCCGGGTTGCCCAGTGACCGCTTCGCTTTTGAAGGATTTCTACCGGCCAAGGGAGGTGCGCGGCGAGCGCGTCTGAGCGCGCTGACCCATGAATCCCGCACCCTGATTTTTTACGAAGCCCCCCATCGCATTGTCGCGACTCTCACGGACATGGCAGCGCTGTGCGGTGCTGAGCGGCCCGCAGCACTTTGCCGGGAGTTGACCAAAATCTATGAGGAATGTCTGCGGGATACCCTGGGCGGGATTGTGGAGCATTTGTCCCGGCATCCCGATAAGATACGCGGTGAAATGACCCTGGTGCTGGGCGGAGCGCCGGAACGGAACCCTGGAGAGATGGAAGCCGATCGCTGGTTGATCCCGCTCCTGGAAGAATTACCCCTGACCCAGGCGGTGCGTATTGCCGAAGCGCAGAGCGGCTTGGCCCATCGCATTGTATATCGTCGTGCTCTGGCCTTGACTTCCGGACGCGACCCCGCTTAAATACGCGCTCTTGGCCCAGATAGCTCAGTCGGTAGAGCAGAGGACTGAAAATCCTCGTGTCGGCGGTTCGATTCCGTCTCTGGGCACCATATAAATCATGATGTTACCAGTACTTCCGGAACAATGGTTTTTGCCGCTTGTGTCGTGTTTGTACCATGAAGGTGTAACTCGCTGAGCACTCGGTCAATGCGCATCGAGTCTACCGCCAGGTGTTCGGGCGCCAGATGCGCATAGCGCCGGACCATTTCTACCGACTCCCATCCACCCATTTCCTGAAGCCTTTCCAGCGATGTGCCCGCCTGCACATGCCAGGAAGCCCAGGTATGCCGAAGGTCATGCCAGCGAAAATTCCGAATATTCGCCTTCTCCAGAGCCTTGGTCCAGGCATGGGTGTTGGCTCGCTGTACGGGCTTTCCCCGATAAGTAAATACCCGCTCGGGATGTTTACCAGTTTGTCGCAGCACGATGGCCATGGCCGTAGCATTCAGGTTGATACCGATAGCTTTGCGGCATTTGGCCTGATCCGGATGAACCCAGGCGACGTGCCGGGCCAGGTCTAACTGCTCCCAGCACAGGCCCGTGACATTGGCCTCACGCAGACCCGTTGCCAGGGAGAACTCAGCCATATCCCGCAAATGGGCGGGCAAAAAGGGCAATAGCCGCGCCGCCTCTTCCGGGCGCAGCCAGCGAATGCGCCGTTTGGGTTCGGGATACTGGCGCAGTTTGGGTGCATGATAGAGCCATCCCCATTCCACACAGCGGTTCAGAATGGCACGGATTAGCGCCAAATGGCGATTGGCCGTAGAGGGACTGGTTTCCTTACGCTTGATTTCCAATACCTCCTGTATCCGGGGGCGGGTCAATTCATCCAGAAAACAGCTCCGAAAGTAAGGCTGTAACCACGCCAATTCCGTTATATCCTTGTTCAGACTCGCCTTGTCCTGTCGTTCATCCAACCAACGCAGCCCGGCATCGTCCCAGGTCATCCGTGGGAGCGCGCCTAGCTCGATTTGCCGCCAGGCCTCGCCCTTGAGCCGGTCGTGCAGCTCTTGGGCTTGGCTTTTTTCCGTTGTTCCAGCAGAACGTCTAATCCGCTGGCCGTCCGGCGCCGTGAAGTCGATCCAATAGGTATTGCCACGTTTGTAAAGCATTGCGGTACCTCCATATTCAAAGAAGAAAGAGAAGGCGCCACTTGCCAGGATTCAGGATAGTGTTTGCGGAGATAGTCCGCAAGGGCGTCTTCCAGAAAAACCCAGCGTTTTCCGGGCTTGGCGGCAGGAACTTGTCCCGCTTTGGCCCGCCGTCGCAGTTCCTCTTTGCTGAGGTGCAAAAAGTCGGCTGCCTCTTGAAGATCTAGGGTTTGCATGCTGATGACTCTTTTCTGTTCCGATGATGGGACTAGCTTAATGCCCTCCAGAGGGGGTTTGCGGAACAATAAACGGCTATTTTCGCGTTTTTTCTCACTATCAAAGGAGATAAAATGAGAGGAGTTACCATTGACCAGTGTTGTACCGGTTTGTGCATCGGACCGCCCGGCATCCAGACCGGGCGGCTCGTTTTTATCGTGGGTGGGTTTCCTCCCGCCAGGCGACAGCCGCTTCTGGACCAAACAGTATCTCCACGAGCCGTTCTTCGGCTTCACGCTGTTTGCGGACGGCTTCTGAAAAAGAAAGAATCTGGGCACCCAGCTGCTGCGGGGCGTTTTTTTCTGGGTCATTTTTAGGGGACATAAACATTCTCCGGTGGTGTCAGATGTTGATTGCGAGAGTACATCTTCATTTTACCACGGGTCCGTGGGGCAAAAATTTGCTTCCTTAGATGTCCATCCTCCGACGGGGGACGTGCCTTGTCTGTTTTTCTGGAGACAGGGGATGCCTGCGCGCACAGATAGGCCAGGCGGAGGGCGCTATACCAACGACAGAGGAAAACAGAAAAAACGCGAAAATAGGCCCTTATTCCTTCACAAAAGGGTTTTCGCTCTGGATATGCTGTTCTCCATGAAATCATTAACGACGGAGATGGACATGGCCAAATATCTTTTGACTGCCCCGCAAGTGGCGCTGATTTATCAAAAATCTTTTTATTTAATAGTATGTTATAGGAGTGAGCTCCGTCTGTTGGAAGTGCGGCAGGATGATGGGCGGCGGTTTTACCCTGCATGGCCTTGGGATCAATTTGATCCCGCGCCTCCCTTCACTTGGGGAGGAATACCGCAATATGGGTGCTGTGTGCACTTCGCCAATTTTCAGGGAGTCATCTAAAATGTCATCAAAATCCCCACGAAAAGTCGGACGTCCCCGGAAATATCCCACAGATAGGGCGCGCTGGCGGGCGAGCCAACAGGCCCACCGAGAGCGCCTCAGACTGGAAAACCAAGCCAACAAAAGCCCGGTGATTTTTTCTTCAAAATCGTGGGAATGGTATACCCCGCCGGACCTCATTGAAAGCGTTTTGCGTTTTTGGGGAATCCTGGAGTTTGATTGCGACCCAGCAAGTCCAAGGGTTGATGGACCGGTGCCAGCGAAAATCCGTTATACCATCAGGGAGGATGGGCTAAGTCAGCCATGGATGGGCAAGGTCTGGCTGAATCCTCCTTATGGTCGCCAACTGGGGTTATGGGTGCAAAAAGCCATTGCGGAAGTCCAGACAGGCCGAGCGGAGGTAGTCTGTCTCCTTATCCCGGGGAGAACCGATACCCGCTGGTGGCACTCGCTGATGGATGCGGGGGCACAATTCCACTTTCTGCCGGGAAGAATCAGATTTCTCCGAGAAAATGGGGAGCCTGGGGATGCCAGCCCATTCCCCTCGGTATTGGTGTTTTTGGGACAGCAGCACGGGGATGATGGTAACAAGAACACGTTATGTGCATGGCCTTACTGAGCCATTGCTTAAACATACAGAGAGGGTTAGCGAGTGAGTTTTTCGGCCCAGAGGGTAGAGGAGGCCCCATCTATAAAAGGCAAAATTGTGCCTGTTCTCAACAAACAAAATAGAGCCGGTGAGACTGGCTCCAGGTGGGTTTTTTGGGGGGGTAGGATAGATATCTGGGTGTGGACCGCGATGAAGATACATCCCCATTCTGAGGGGGGGCGACACTTTTTAGTCAAGTCGCATTGCGGTTTTTCAATGGAACATGTTTCGGGAGTCAAACCAGGTGTCACCCAAGGTGTATAGACGTCATCGAAAGGTCATCAAAAAACGCTATCACAACAACGGCCGGGGCCGATGCGCTCTGGTAATCTGCTGCTTGGCCGCCAGTAGCGCCGGTGACTTATCCCCACCCAGTTCCAGATGTTACACAGAAACAATAAGGAGAGCGCAAAAACTGTGACCGCAACCAACCCGGATATAAAGCAAGATAGCGACCACCGTTCATTATCCGGTTCTTTGCGGTATTTCCGCCAGGCGTAGAAGGCGACCCCCAGTGCAATAAGGGCGATGACGAGAAAAATGCACCCAACCAGCAGATGCTACAGGGCGTCCACATACGCAATTTGCGTGAGCTGCGGTGAGATAGACATAGCCATAATCCTTTTCAGATAACCGAGACAGAGGAAAGAAATACGCTTCAAAACAGAGGGCATGCCGGGCAAGCCACGATTGCTATGGGATACCCGGCATGTACATGAGGCTACAAGTCGGCTAGTAGAAACCGCGGAACCAGACCCGGGCGGCGCTGCAAAGCCTGCATCCGTTCCTGCTGGTCCACAGGATCTTCAGCCTCTGACAAGAACCGGTACTGGCCGAGCGTGGCAGTGGGGAACGCATTGACCAGAAACTTGATGATGGGCTTTTCCAGGAATTGGAACAGCGCATGCGTCAAATCCATTTGTGGGTCGGTCCCGAGCGGCCCCAAGGGGCGAGCCAGCTGGGCAACCAGAATAATGGCCCTATCCTCATCCCACATTTCAAGCGAGCCGGGCATAACCTTCCATGCTAGTTGTGCGAAAAAGAGAGGATGCACCCCACTGAAATCCAGCAAGGTGGCTTGCCAGGATTGCTGATGGGGAACATTCCAGAGCCGCTTTTGCCCTTCCACCTTTTTTTGGAGAGCAGCGGCATCCAGTCGGTAGTACAGGAAATCCTGCTTCTGAGTGACGGCTACCAGGAGCATTTCCTGGTTGGGACGCGGGACGAATCCGAAAAAATGCCAAGTCCCTGCGTGGGAAACGCAATAACCACATCCTTCTTCTGTAAGAGACCATTGCTGGAAATCTTGTTCGCGAAACGTTGCAAGGTCTTTCTGGTGGATATAGTTGGTCAGGCGTTCTTCGTAACGGTTAATAGACTGCATGGTGATGTTCCTTGAGTAACGTGCGGTATTGCACTAATTCAGATTACCACACGAAAATATGGGTTTATTTTTTTGAAGCGGCTCTGATCTTTGCCCATTTCATCGCTTTTTTAGGAGAAAGTTTCCGCTGCTCTGGGCGAACCAGAAGGGTGCGCAAGGTCGGTTTTCGGAGAGGGGGAAAAGGTCGAAATAGGGGTAAGGACGGATTATTTTTGTTATGTCGGGAAATACGGCTATATGCAAAACCTGATTGGCAACCTACGGCCTTAGTGCCAAACCAGGACGATATGTGCTGCGCCCCTGGGTTGGAAAAAGAAAGTCTGTGAGGTGAGTACTCTTGCTGGTTAAATGCTTCCTGTAAGGTTTTACAGCCGACGGCCGAAGGGCGGGTTAAGACTGGAAGCGGTCATATGAATAGGCTAAATTATGTTTCATACTTATTGGGGTGGTGTGGGGGGATTCTCCGATTAGTCATGTGGTTGGGCATCCAGATAAATTTAGGTTGCGATAAACAGGTAGAGACAGATGTGATGCCAGAGAATTGGTGGCCCGGAGGGGTGAACGGAATTTAGGCGAAGTGGGTAGGGCGGCAGGGATGCCGTCTAAATTACGTTTTAGGCATCACGAAGCACCAACTGCGCTCAACTGTCCATGAATTCTTCGCGCTGCTCCGGTTGTGGCTTGGACCTGCAGACCATCGACGGGCCGGTACACCGCTATATGGAATCAACGCCAGCCTGTTGGGCAAAGTACGGTGAACTGCTCGCGCGGGAGTACGAGAACTCTGAGTACATGGCCGTTCATCGACTGACCGTTGACACGTATGCCGTTCAACATCCAGGCACGCCGTCTCCCCAGTCAATTCAATCAGTCGCAGCGCATCTGATTTCAATGTACGCGGTGCTTCGTACTGTATTCAGTGTACATCTTACATTCTCCATATCTAATTAATGATATAATAACTCGCTATTGACGGCGCCAAGCATAGCCACAGAATGTACGCATACATTTGTCTCCAGCATGGACAATCGTTGCTATCTCTCACAACCGTCCACCAAACCACGGGGATCCGTTGGGGTTTGGTAAAAATAGTTCGGATACGGATCGCCAGACGGATAACCATATTCTCTGTGAAGTAGATTATTGCCGTAAATTTTTATAACTCTTAGCATTATTTTATCACTGATGTTCTGCGTTATTTGCGATGCCGTTTTCCGATGTGCACCCTGAGGAGGAACGCCGTTTCCATTAAATTCAAATATACTATCGGATATGGTGCTCACCTCTATGAAAGGAATATTGGCCAGCTTTGCAACCGTAGCGGAAAACCAATCGCCATCTTCATCAACCTCATGAAAAACATCATCAGTTTTCTTTATAAACGATTTATCGGCAAGCCACATTGAAGACGTTCCCTGTATTCCATAATAATATATTTCAGGCTTTTGTACTTTGAATTTGCCATTAATCCACGATGGCAACTTCTCTCTGTCAGCAACGTATTGCGCCGCACAAGCGGTATATTTTTCCAACTTTTTGTTTAGGTAAAAATATTGATAATTCTTAAGACTTGACTTTCCGGAAAACTCATCTGGGATGATGTGACCAGTTGGCGACATGTAAAAATCTGCAAAGTTTACTTGCTTTGTCCCTATAACAATATCGCCTACATGCATCTGTCCTGGCGGAATATGAGCGCCAGATGTCCCAGGATATAACAGAGCTTTTATATGAAAGTGATCGACCATAACTTGCGCGGTAAGCGCGCGCGTATACTCTCCGCCAAATGGCTGGATGCAGATAACTACAGGAACCTTATAAATACTTCCGATTTGATAATCAAATTGACCTATGTGAACTGATTTAATCTTCTTAAACTTTTTAAGGATGACGGCATAATGAGCAGGCCCTACGGGAATGAGCAGCCCTAAATACCCACTACCACCCAGACCCGCGCGTTTTTGATCGGCCTGCGCGCCGCCCACGGAAAACCATAGGAGACAAAAAGCCGATAAAATACTAATAAAATGTCGTGCAAATTTCATGAGTTTGTAGTTCCTATTTGTTTTACAAAAAATCGTGATCGAGTTTCGAAATAAAACCAAAACCTGGCCACCTTTTCGTTTCACCGCACTCAAAGATGCCCGGCACCAATCGGATGCGGTCGTGCCTTTGACCCCATACACCTCTGGGCGGTGTATCTCGAAGAATTCATCTATCGACTATAATCACTATATATTGCGTACTATTAAAGTGCTATTTCATCGTGAGTACGCATCAAAAAACGCAACACGGAACAAAGGCGCGCGAACCGCATGATCAGGCATGCCATGCCCCATGGCGTGTTAATCAGCGTTATTCGTTAGCCACCTGTCAGCATCTGGATTTTACCGCACCATGCCGTGGAAATCTGCTCCTCAACTTCCTGAATTATGGTAACAATTGCCGGAATATTACTTTATCCATGGGTGAACAATATTGACGCTGATTTCTGTTGAAACCTGACTAATCCCAAGTGCTGTTTGACAGCCTTAACATTCATCGCCTTGAGGGGCACATCCAGCTCCTGCACCACGCGCCCATAAATGGAGATGCCATCCGCACAAAGCAGGGTGTCCTTGGCAAAGATCGGCTTGAGCACCTTGCCAACTGCTTCGCTGTTGACCTTTTTCAGGACGGCGTCTGCGGTTTGACCGCCCCGACCCCGGCCATTCTGTCCATGCGGCAACCGACCTATCCCGATGCCGTGCTCATCCGGCTGGAAAAGCTGGAACGGGAGATTTAGGTGCTGCAAAAACAGGTGTAGGACACCGCTGCCAAAATTAGTCTTGGCGGCATCCTTTGACTGACTTACCCTGAGGTGAATCTGGTATTGCTTGGGTGTACAGCGGCGGACCTTGACGTGCTCTTCCAGCAGGCCATTTTCCTTGAAGCGTTGCATACAGCGCCTAGCCTGTCTGGGGTCCATTTCGGCCAGGTCTGCGGCCAGACGCACGGGGCCGATGTAGTACCAATACCCATCCTCTCCCTTTGTTGCATTTGACAGTATGAAATTATGGGTCCTTTTAAATTTCAGGAAAGTCTTCGTAATGTAGGGGATTGTCCGAAAATGCGCAATTTTAGGTAGCGCGCATATACGGGGCTGTTGGGATTAAAACCGCTTTTTATAACGTCCGAGCTGGTGACCTATCTGGTTTGGACGGACTCATGGTCATTGCGGATCGCGGAACAGATGTTCTCCCTCGGCATCCATCGGACAGGGGGCCTGTTGCAGGATTTCCGCAACGCGCTGTTCCAGCATGTCCTGCAGCAGATCCTGTTGTTAGAGTATGTCGGCATCAAACCCTGCGGCCAGGGCTTCGCTTGGGGATGGGGTGGATGCCTCGGCTTTATCGGGTACGTGAATGGCCGGTTACGCTGCTTATGTATATATATACATAAGCAGCGTTATGTATACCTCGCGATTATGTATAGTGCGCATGTGGATCTGGCTGTAAGCCCTGTCAATGCGAGCTATGATCGAATCTGGTGTACAACTGACTTGAGTAAGGTGGCGTACTGTTGCTACAAAGGGTTTGCAGACCAAGTAAGCAACGTAAGGAGTACGCCGTGGAAAAGAATACTGTATTTGAGGGTGGTATGGGAGAGTTGGGCGTGGGGATAGAAGGCGTGCTGCGGCGTGCGGCACGTTCCCTGATCGAACAGGCCATAGAGACAGAGGTGGCCGTATTGCTGGAAGAGTTTTCTGCTGTACGGATGGTCAATGGCCGTCAGGCGGTTGTAAGGAATGGTTATCTGCCGGAGAGAGAGATCATGACTGCCCTGGGCCCTGTGCCGGTGAGGGTTCCCAAGGTACGGGACCGCTCAGGTTCGGGGGTGAAGTTCAATTCGGCACTGGTGCCCCCGTATGTGTGGAAATCGCGGACGGTGGCGGCCACGGTCCCCTGGCTGTATCTGCATGGGGTATCGTCTGGTCATATGCAGGAGGCGCTTTCCATTCTTTTGGGCGAAGAGGCCAAGGGACTTTCCCCGGCGGTATTGGGGCGGCTCAAGGCGCAGTGGGCGGAAGAGCATGCGGCCTGGCAACGCCGTTCTCTGGAAGGTAAACGGTATGCCTACTGGTGGGTGGATGGTGTTTATACCAACCTGCGTGCGGAGGAGGATCCGCGCATCTGCCTGCTGGTGATTATTGGCGTGACGGCGGACGGGAAGAAGGAACTGGTCAGTGTCAGCGACGGCCTGCGCGAGTCCAAGGCCTCCTGGCTGGAGATACTCCGTGATCTCCAGGCGCGGGGGCTGGAAACCGCTCCTTTGCTGGCGATTGGAGATGGCGCCATGGGCTTCTGGGCCGCATTGGATGAAGCCTATCCGGCAACCCGCCAGCAGCGCTGCTGGGTACACAAGACCGCCAACATCCTCAACGAACTGCCCAAATCCAAGCAGGGCAAGGCGAAGGCGGTACTGCAGGAAATCTGGATGGCGGCAAACCGGAAGGACGCGGAGAAAGCCCTGGAGGTCTTTGTGCGCAACTACCAGGCGAAGTATCCCAAGGCCGTGGCCAAGCTGGAAAAGGATCGGGCGGAATTGCTAGCCTTCTATAGATTATCCGGCCGAACATTGGCGACATATCCGCACCACCAATGCCATTGAATCGACCTTTGCCACCGTGCGTCACCGGACATCGCGCACAAAAAACTGTGTATCGCGCAACAGCTTTCTGGGACTGGGCTTCAAGATGCTGCAGCAGGCAGAGAAACGCTGGATTGGGATTTATGCCCCGGAGAAAGTCCGAGACCTTTTTACTGGAGTGAAATTTATCGATGGATTACCGGCCAACCAGACCCTGTCGGAGAACCAACAGGACGCCGCCTGAAGCTATGGCAGGAAATGCTGATACACCAGAATTGACTATAGCTCTGTCAATGCGGGCCATTTGGTAGTATCGGTATCGTGATTATCTACATAAAATTGGTCGATTCATTGTGTGTGGTTACCACGACAGCGCTCCGTATGCGCCACAAATCAACACCCTGCTACCAGGTTGATCGATGGTCACAATGCTGATCAGAGATCTTTGGGCCACCATTAACTTAATGATTGTAAAGGTGGTTTCCTGTGAATCCTAGCACTCCTTCCGATCTGGAATCCTGACACCAATATTAGGCACTGCCGGTGTGCAGCCATCTTGCCGGTGACTCCAAAACAGCGCTTATTATGTAGAGCTCGCGAGCAAGGTACGTCTTTAAAACCCATTCGCAGCAAGGCTCTCAGCTATTCCGCTATACATAATCGCGAGGTATACATAACGCTGCATACCTGTCATTCCCAGAAGCAGGCCCCCGGCAGCAGGGATGAGCGATTTCCACCTGCCCTACCAGGGAAGCCGTGGGATCAATTTGATCCCACGGCCAAGCGTCACCCTCTGCGATACCTTGTTAACTTGAGAAGCTCAAGGGTTTGGGCTTGTCACCAAAATGTCATCAAAATTCCGTACTGCAAGCAATTTTTTTCAGACCGGCAGTGCCATTATCAGGTGGGGTGAGGCCTCTCTGCATCTTCCTTGGGAGGGCTTTCTCTTGGATTTTGCTGGGCTGCGAGAGCCTGAAAGTCCAAAGTCAATGCGTCCACGACCCGCATAGCCAACTCAGGAGGGATTTCTGTCTCACGTAAAGCCATGTAAAGAGCGAGAGGCGATTTCAGCATATAACTCATTTGTTTCTCCTTTGCGATAACCAGAGAGAATGTTTCACCACGGCTTCCATTTTATCATAGTGTGTAGCCGCAAATTTTCAGGCGTACGGGCGGCGTTGGTCTGCCATGCATCGGAAAAATGGTTGGAATAAACACGAAAATACCCGGTTAATGATGCACAAGGGCGCGACAAGCGGTTGTATTCTGGTGCCATGACAAAGCCATGGACCATTGGTACTGGCTGAACGATTTTCTGCCCGGATGGGCTGCGACGGTCGCATAATCCCGAATTACTCCAGTTCCACCATTGTGGACTACATCAGGGGTTCGCCCCTTAGAAAACGGCTTAGGCCTCTATATCTTGAACAGGCTGTAGTTTGGCCATCGGTTGCGTGCTTTTGCACAGAAGAAGCATCGTCCCCTCACTGGGATGAAAATGAATGATTGCAATTGTTGCCATGACATAGGGCAAATCTTCATGCGCGTTGTGGCCTGCTGGTCGGCACCCTCTATGGAGCCAGTAGTCAGTGTGAACGCACCGCGCATTATTTCAAAGACAAGTCGGTATTTCCCCGACCTATATTTCTCCGGTTTTGGACCGAATCATCTACATCGCTATCCCCGGAAGAAAGAGAGGGGATCGAATTTTTCATAGAAAGGAATTTGAATCATGGACTTATTGCACATTATTCCGCAGAACAATGCGGATTCTGGGGTGGAACGCGCCACTGCCAGACTCAGAAATTGGCCTTTTAAAGAGCAGAACCAAGTAGCTATCGAATCGCAGTTCGCGATCTGTTCTCCATGAGGCCCCATTACCATATCCCATTACCACCCTATGCGCGCATCGGGTCGGCTAGGCTGTCAGCCGTTCTGGGTATCTTCCTTTGAGGGTATCCAGAACGGCTATCGGAACGTCAGGAGGGAGTTATGCATTATGTCTTCAAAAATTATGGCTACGCCTTTTCTGTTGAACGGGCTGTGGAAAAGATTATTCAAGCACAAGCACGGGGTTATGGAACCATCCGCGCGAAACGGGTGCGGCTGCAGTATCTTGTGGACTTTTTGCAAGCACAAGGCATTACCGATCTGGAGAAAGTGAAATTTTCCCATCTCCAGCAATTTGCCGAATATATCCAGGACTTGATGCAGGAGAAGGACTGGTCCCCGGCTTACGCTCAGAACATCCTCAGTGACGCCAATCGGCTGCTGGGATTTGTCCGCAAACAGCGAGCATTTCGGGTGTCTCCATCCGCCACTACGGGGAAACGCCCCTGGACCCGGACTACTCCGCCCACCGGGATGGCCCTCGCAGGGGTCCTTGATTGCGTCGAGGCGATGCGTAAACAGGGGCTACCACGCGGCGCACTGATCGTCTTGATGGCCCGGATGTTTGGGATGCGCTTGCGCGAAACGGTCCTGGCAGATATCCCCCGCCTGTACCGTGAAGGCATCAGACACGGTGTCATCAATATCCAGGAGGGCACCAAGGGGGGACGGAAGGTGACGCGCAAGGTCATCATCCATGCCTTCGGGCTGGAGATTCTCCATGAAGCCCAACAGTTTTGCCAAGCATCTGGTTCCCATTGTCTGATTCCCCCCGACCAGAATTACATCACTTTTATCCGTCGCGAGGTTGCTCGCGCCCGGAAAGTGCTGAAAGACCATGGCATCAAGGGGTACCATGATCTACGGAGTGCCTACGCCTGTGCGCGGTATCAGGCCATCACCCAGGCCGCTGCCCCGGTGTTTGCGGGGGGGAGAAGAGTATCTCGGGAGCTGGATACCGCCGCCCGGCAGGCCATCAGTCAGGAACTGGGGCATAATCGTACGGAAGTCCTGAATGCCTACATCGGCGCCCGCCGCCCAACGGATGGGCAACGGCAACAAGAGCTGCAGCAGCAAAAGGAAGTGCGTCGCGAGCTGCAGGAACTGCGGGCGCCGATTACGGCATCGTCGCTGGCATTCTTGCTGGCGAGAAACTTTCGGGGGTCCAAGAAAGAGCGTGTCGTGCATGTGAAGCGGGTGTGTGCGGTAGTGCTACCCTATTGCCAGGCTGCCCATATCCAGTATCTACATCAGATTACCCTGCAAGTCATGGAGGAGATGGTGCAGGCGCATCGGGCAGGGCATCCCCTGAGCGCGAAAACCCAAAAGGATTATTTTTTCTCGATGCTCCGGTTGGCGTATGCCCTGGGCCATCCCGAGTGGGAGCAGGCGTTGCGGACACTCTGCGGTTTGCCCAAATCCAGCGTTGCCGGGAGGCGGTTGAATATCAATCGGCGCACGTTGGTACGCCGAAGGGACCACCGCTAAAGAGTAAATATCTCCCGGCAAAGCCGGGAGCTTTAGTTTGTGAGCCGCTCAAAGCGGCTTAAAGGGGACGCTAACGCGGCCCCTCAGTTTTGGCGCCACCACAGGGTGGCCCAGATCAGCTCCATATGTTCAACTGATCCACCCGTGCATCTTCTTTCTCCTGATGGCGAATATAATCCCGAATCATCGCCTCATCCCTACCTACGGTCGAAACAAAATATCCCCGCGCCCAAAAATGCTGGCCCACGAAATTACGCTTCCGTTCCCCGTAGGTCCGCGCAATATGAATCGCGCTCTTGCCCTTGATGTATCCTACCACACTCGACACTGCATACTTCGGCGGTATCGCAATCAGCATATGCACATGGTCCACCATCAAATGCCCTTCTTCTATCCGGCTTTCCTTATGCCGGGCCAAAGCCCGAAATACCTCTCCCAGATCACGCCGTAACTGCCCATACAGCACCTTACGCCAGCACTTCGGTATAAATACAATATGATATTTGCACTCCCACCTGCTGTGCTTTAGGCTCATTCCTTCGTCCATCGGTACCTCCTTCATCGTGTGCTTGGCGGCTCACAACGTCGGTTCTCCGATGGACTCCACTATATGTCAAACATCTACTGTCACCCCGGCAGAGCCGGGGGATTTCCTATTTTTGGTTAAAAAGGAATCTATGTAATAAACCCCGCGCCTATTTGAACGGTTGCTCTTGTTTGGGAAACAATACGTTCACGCTGCTAGTGAGCCGCACCCGCGCCGACTCCCGCGACGGCTGGTTCGGTGCGTTTCAGTGGTGTTGACGTAAGCATTCCTTGAGCCATTTGGGGCGTCCTAAACACGTCCAGTAGCGTGGACGGTCGCTACGCTGTATGTTGTTCTGACCACGGCTACTGGTCCTGTTCGAGTACCGGCTCGACCGGGAGCTTGCCCCTTCTAGTGCTTAGAAGGCCATGGCGGATAGATCATTTCGGCGACCACACAACAGACGAGTCGATGATCGTCGACGTGAAAGTGCGTGGGGTCGCTCTCGTCTTGTTTCCCAATGAAGAAGAGCCATCCCTTCTCCTTGTCGCCGCGCTTCTTCGCCGTCATGTACTCCGACCTTGCAGTCTCGATCTCTCGAGAAACGTAGTTGCGCCTAGCCGCGCTCCAGTCTTTCCAGTCCATTCTCACCCGATACGAACGAATGAGCTCCCGCTCTTTCCATTCGCCGTAGCTCAACTGAATTTCCATCTGGACGTTATTTGCTATTGACGCCTTCCAACTGATGGGCGCGTAGAAAAGGCGCGGTTCAGGGTACTGGACGATCTGATTGCTCTTGAGAGATCGGAAGACGTGCTGGTAGGTATCGGCCGCGATGCCTGGTACGGCCAAAGGGAGGTCGCGGTCATAGGGAAAGTTGAGGAAGGTCCGGCAGATCGGTCGAATGGTTTGGGCTGCCCAATGGCGATCCCGTTGTGCCTCACCCGAACTATCAGAACCAGCTCGCCGTCGTCCGTCGCTCGTGGCGGCAGTCAAGATTCCGTTTGAGCCTGCCACAGGTCGTGTGTCTCGGAGCACGAGCCGATTCGGAAAGCTGCCCGGGAAGCCCTCACGAGTTGAAACGCGCTGTTTCCGGGCGCGCTTCACCAGTTCGACCTCGCCCTCTACATCGCAGCCAGAGTTGTGCCCGTCTTTCGCGCTGAAGTAGGGGCGAACCTTATTCTCCGGTCGATAGGAGCAAGGGGTAGCTTGGGCGCCGCAGCCGCGACATTCATAGCCGAGGGGGTCGACCGGGTTGATGATCCACAACTGCTCGGCGTCAACTATCTCGCCAGTGTGCTTATTTAGCGCTGATTCCATGCCAGCTCTCCGACTTACATGCATATCAAGCCACCACTTGAGTTGGTGACGTTCATTGTTTACAATATTTATAAATTTAGTCTTTTTTGTAAACCAATGCAATCAACCCAACTTGGGTACAAGAGGGCAACCATGTTCAACATTCGACTCCGTCGAGCTCGTAAAGCCGCTGGGCTATCCCTGCGCGATCTAGGTGAACGCGTCGGGGTATCCCACGCAGCCATCAAAAAGTACGAAGACGGCGCTGCCATGCCGTCAAGCGATATACTGATTGGGCTATCGCGCGTGCTCAAAGTGCGCACCGAGTATTTTTTCCGTCCGGAGCCTGTCGCCTTGGAAGGTATCGAGTACCGCAAGCGCAGCTCCTTGCCCAAGAAACGTCTGGACGCGATCACTCATGAGGTGATCGACCAAATCGAACGGCGTATTGAGTTGGAGAACCTGTTTCCGCAACCTCCGGTCAAGGCCTTCGCAACGGTTGATGATTTGCCCCAAGCAATCGAGGAAATGGATGGGATCGAGGAAGTCGCAGAGCGCGTCCGCGATGCCTGGGAGCTTGGCTTTGACCCAATTCCCGATCTGATAGATGTCCTGGAAACCTATGGCATTCGTGTTTTCATGATCGATGCCGACGCTGACAACAAGTTCGACGGACTTGCCGCCCGCGTCAGGGGGATGCCTATCGTGGTCGTCGGTCGTCATTGGCCAGGGGATCGGCAGCGCTTTACGCTGGCCCATGAGCTTGGGCACTTGATGCTTGAGGGCCGGCTTGCCGCGCACCTCAACGAGGAAATGGCGTGTAATCGGTTTGCGGGAGCATTCCTGTTTCCACGCGCATCGGTACTGCAAGAGATGAGCGGGCATCGGAACGCCGTCGAGATCAAGGAGCTTGGGCTACTCAAAGAAGAGTTCGGGTTGTCAATGACTGGAATCCTGTATCGCGCTCGTGATCTCGGAATCATCTCCCCGGCCTATCGCGATGACCTGGCCAAACTGTTCCGATTCAAGGGGTGGCATATCAAAGAGCCGGGTCGGGATTATCCCGCTGAGAAGGCGCACATCTTCGAGCAATTGGTATTCCACGCATTGGCCGAGGAGTACATCGGCGAATCCAAGGCGGCTGAGCTGATGAACGTGTCGCTTATACAGTTCCGGCGTGTTCGCTCGATGGAGAGCACGGAGGAGCCGCCTCGTGCTGCTGTTAATCAGTGATGCCAACATCTTGATGGATGTCGAGGTAGGCGACCTAGTAGCCCCGATGTTCAGCCTCGGGTACCAGTTTGCGGTGCCGGATGTGCTGTATTTCGATGAAATCGAGGAGCAGCACGCCCACCTGTTGGATATGGGCTTGCAGACCACGACACTGTCGGCGCAGTGTGTGGCGCGCGTCGAAGCGCTCAGTCAGACATACACCAGACCCGGTCGTAACGACCTGTTCGCGCTCGCTCTAGCATACGAAAAGCAGTGTCCTTTGCTTACTGGCGATGCGGCCCTACGCCAGGCAGCAGAGATGGAACAGGTCGAGGTCAAGGGAACAGTCTGGCTCATTGAGGAGATGGTGCAGCAACAACGAATCACAGTGGCGGTGGCCCGAGCGGCACTTCACAAGATGAAGGTAAACGGGCGACGCTTACCCTGGGACGTAGCAGAAAAGAGGCTCGATGATTTTGAGTAAGAACCAAACAACATTCGAGAAGCGTAATGGCATCTAAACATTTCCAAGACCAAAGCCAAATCAAGTGGATTTCCGACTTCATCTGGAATATCGCCGACGACCGCCTGCGAGACGTCTACGTGCGCGGCAAGTACCGCGACGTGATCCTGCCCTTTACCGTGCTGCGGCGTCTCGATGCCGTGCTCGAAGCCACCAAGGACGCGGTGCTGGAGCGCAAGAAGTTCCTCGACACCCACAAGGTGGCCGAGCAGGACGGCGCGTTGCGCATGGCGGCTGGTCAGGCCTTCTACAACGTCTCGGAATTCACCCTGGCCAAGCTGAAGGCAAGCAGCCAAGGGCAGCGCCTGCGCGATGACTTCATTGCGTATCTGGACGGCTTCTCGCCCAACGTGCAGGAAATCCTCACCAAATTCAATTTCCGCAACCAGATCCAGAAGCTGGTGGATTCCCACGTTCTCGGCTACCTGATCGAAGACTTCCTCGATCCCGAGGTCAATTTCGCGCCGCAGCCCGTGAAGGATGCCGATGGCCGCATCAAGCTGCCCGCGCTGGACAACCACGGCATGGGTACGGTGTTCGAGGAGATGATCCGCCGCTTCAACGAAGAAAATAACGAAGAGGCTGGCGAGCACTTTACCCCGCGCGATGTGGTGCAGCTCATGGCCAAGCTGCTGTTTCTGCCGGTGGCCGAGCGCATCGAGTCCAGCACTTATTCGCTCTATGACGGCTCCTGCGGCACCGGCGGCATGCTCACCGTGGCCGAGGAAGCCTTGCACGAACTGGCAGAGGAACACGGCAAGGAAGTGTCCATCCACCTGTTCGGGCAGGAAATCAGCGACGAAACCTACGCCATCTGCAAGGCCGACCTGCTCTTGAAAGGCGAAGGCGCGGAGGCCGAGAACATCGTCGGCGGCGCGGACAAATCCACCCTGTCCGCCGACCAGTTCCGTTCGCGCGAATTCGACTTCATGATCTCCAACCCGCCCTACGGCAAGAGTTGGAAGACCGATCTCACGCGCATGGGCGGCAAGCAGGAATTCGACGACCCGCGCTTCATCGTCAGCCACGCGGGCAACAACGAGTTCAAGCTTATCACCCGCTCCAGTGACGGGCAGCTCATGTTCCAGGTGAACAAGCTGCAAAAGATGAAGCACAACACGCCGTTGGGCAGCCGCATTGCGCTGGTGCATAACGGCTCGGCGCTGTTCACCGGCGACGCGGGCCAGGGTGAGAGCAACATCCGCCGCTGGGTGCTGGAAAACGACTGGCTCGAAGCCATCATCGCCCTGCCGCTCAACATCTTCTACAACACCGGCATCGCCACCTACATCTGGGTGCTGGCCAACAAGAAGGCCGAAGTGCGCCGTGGCAAGGTGCAGTTGATCGACGCCAGCAAATGGTTCCAGCCGCTGCGCCGCAACCTCGGCAAGAAGAACTGCGAACTCTCCGAGGCCGACATCCAGCGCATTCTTGACCTCTATCTCCCCTCGCCCTCCGGGAGAGGGGCCGGGGGTGAGGGTCAGGACACCCCGGAATGCAAGTGGTTCGACAACGCCGATTTTGGTTACTGGAAAATCACCGTCGAGCGCCCGCTGCGCCTGAAAAGCCAGCTCTCCGACGAACGCATCGAGACGCTGCGTTTTGCCACTGGCGATGAGGCGCTGCGCGCCGAGATCTACGCCACCCACGGCGAGGCGCTCTATACCGAGTTCGCCCAGCGCAAACCGGCCATCGAGGCATGGCTGAAAGGCGAGGACGAAGACGACGCCAGCGAAGACAGCCCCGACGATAACAACGGCGGCGATGACAGCGAGGCTCCCGCCGCGCGCAAAGCCGTGCCCGCCAAGCGCCGCAAGAAGCTGCTCGATGCCGCGACCTGGCAGCGCGACAAGGCGCTGATGGACGTGGCGCAACGGGCACAGCAGTCATTGGGCAGCGCCGTGTTCGACGATCACAACGCATTCCGCGACACGTTCGATGCGGTGATGAAGGCGCAGGGCGACAAGCTCGGCGCGGCGGACAAGAAAGCCCTCTTCAAGGCGGTGAGCTGGCGCGACGAGTCCGCGCCGCCAGTCATCGCCAAGCGAACCAAGCTTAAAGCGGGCGAACACTTCGAGCCGAGCTTCGATGGCGCTTACCTGGAAACCGTGGGCAAGGATCGCTTCATGGTCGAATACGAGCCGGACAGCGAGCTACGCGACACCGAGCAGGTGCCGCTGAAGGAGCAGGGCGGCATCGACGCCTTCTTTGCCCGCGAAGTGCTGCCGCACGCGCCGGACGCCTGGATCGCCACGGACAAGACCCAGATCGGCTACGGATTTCCTTCGCCCGCTACTTCTATAAGCCCGCGCCGCTGCGCACGCTGGAAGAAATCCGCGCCGACATACTCGCGCTGGAACAGCAGAGCGAAGGCTTGCTGCACAAGATCGTGGGGGGTGTGTGATGGTGATGGCGAGCGTGTATCCGAGCTATCGGCAGCCGAAGATGCGCTGGTTGCCCACCGTACCGGAGCATTGGAACGAGCAACGCGCCAAGACCTTCTTCCGCGAGGTGGATGAGCGCTCGAAGAGCGGACAGGAAGAGCTGCTGTCGGTGTCGCACCTCACCGGCGTTACCCCGCGCAGCCAGAAGAATGTCACGATGTTCAAGGCGGCGAGCTACGTCGGCTCCAAGCTGTGCCGCCCCGGCGACATCGTCATCAACACGCTGTGGGCGTGGATGGCGGCGCTTGGTGCGAGCAAGCACGTGGGCATCGTCAGCCCCGCCTATGGCGTGTACCGCCCGCACCACGCCGACAGCTTCAACCCGGCGTATCTCGATTACCTGTTGCGCACCCGCGCCTACGTGGCCGAATACATTGGGCGCTCGACCGGCATCCGATCCTCGCGCCTGCGCCTTTACCCGAACCAGTTCCTCGACATTGCGCTGATCCAGCCGCCGCGCCCCGAGCAAGACCAGATCGTCGCCTACCTGCGCGCGCAAGACGCGCACATCGCCCGCTTCATCCAGGCCAAGCGCGAACTCATCAAGCTGCTCACCGAACAGAAGCTGCGCATCATCGACCACGCCGTCACGCGCGGCCTTGACGCATCGGTGGCGTTTAAGCCGTCCGGCATCGAATGGCTGGGCGAGGTGCCGGAGCATTGGGAAGTGAAGCCGCTTAAACGTTGGGTGAGGCTGAATGCTCGCACGCTGGGTGAAAAGACCAGTCCAGATTTTGAGTTCCGCTACGTGGACATCGGCTCAGTGCAAACCGGGCGCTTGTCGAAGGAACTTGAGCGCATCCGTTTCGAGGCGGCGCCGTCCCGAGCGCGTCGCGTTTTACGCCGAGGCGACACCGTCATCTCGACGGTGCGGACGTACCTGAAGGCCATCTGGTATGTCAATGAGGACGCTGATGACCTGATCGCATCCACAGGTTTTGCTGTGCTCACGCCCGGCAAGAATGTGGAGCCCGAATACCTCGGTTACGTCATTCAGAGCAGTGCCTTCGTGAACCGGGTGGCGGCGAACTCCATCGGCATCGCGTATCCCGCCATCGCAGAAACTGTGTTGGGACGCTTCCCTGTGGCGTTGCCACCGACAGTGGAGGAGCAGCAGGCCATCGTTGCGCACATCAAGACAGAGAGTGCGCCGCTGGACGACGCCATCGCCCACACCGAAGACGAAATCAAACTGATCCGCGAATACCGCGACCGCCTGATTGCCGATGTGGTCACCGGTCAAGTGGACGTGCACGGCTGGCAGCCCGGCCCGGATGACGTGGTGGACGATGCGGCGCTGGCCGCGCTGGGCGATGACGAAGCGGGTAGCACCAGCGAGGAGGACGCCGATGCCGACGCGTAAGAAAACGACCACCCGCAAGACGGGTACGCCAGCGACGCGTAAGGCCGTCGCGGCGCTGGCCGCCACGGCAAAGGATTACCCGGCCTTGCTGGCCGAGGTGAAGGCGCGCATCCAGTCTGCCCAGTACGCAGCGCTGCGCGCGGTCAACAAGGAACTGGTCGGCTTGTATTGGGACATCGGGCGGATGATCGTCGAGCGTCAGGAGACCGATGGTTGGGGCAAGGGGGTGGTGGAGCAGCTTTCCGCCGACCTGCGCGCGACCTTCCCCGGCGTGGGCGGTTTCTCGACGCAGAATCTGTGGTACATGCGCCAGTTCTTTCAGGAATACAGTGCCGCGCCAAAACTCCAACCACTGGTTGGAGAAATCGGCTGGGCGCATAACCTGCTCATCCTGTCGCGCTGCAAGGAAGCTCAGGTGCGTGAGTTCTACCTGCGCATGACGCGCAAATTCGGCTGGTCGAAGAACGTGCTCGCGCACCAGATTGACAACCAAAGCTACGAAAAATCGCTGCTCGGCCAGACCAATTTCGACCGCACGCTGACCCCGGCGCTGCGCGCGCAGGCCAAGCTGGCAGTGCAGGACGAGTACGCTTTTGACTTCCTCGAACTGGGTGAGCAGCACAGCGAGCGCGAGCTGGAACGCGCGTTGATCGCCCGCATCGAGGACTTCCTGCGCGCAATGGGCGGCATGTTCTCCTTCATGGGCAGCCAGTACCGGCTGGAGGTGGAAGGCAAGGAATACTTCATCGACCTGTTGCTGTTCCACCGCCGCCTGCGCGCGCTGGTCGCCATCGAGCTGAAGATCGGCGAGTTCGAGCCGGAGTTCGTCGGCAAGATGCAGTTCTACCTTGCGGCGCTGGACGCGCAGGCGCGGCAGCAGGACGAGAACCCGTCTATCGGCATCATCCTGTGCAAGGAGAAAACCCGCACCATCGTCGAGTACGCGCTGCGCGACGCGCGTAAGCCCATCGGCGTGGCGACCTACGCCATCACCAAGACGCTGCCGAAGGAACTGAAAGACCAGTTGCCGTCGCCCAAGGCCATTGCCCGCCTGCTGGAGAGCATATGAAACCGACCGACACCAGTGAGAAAGAACTGGAAAGGCTGATCGTGCGTCATCTGGCGGGCATCAGCGAGCACCCGTCCGCTACAGCGAGCACGGTGCAGGAGCCAGAAGCCCTCTACGGGTCGGCTGGGTATGTACTGGGCCGGGCGGGCGACTATAACCGCGACGTGGCGCTGGACGTGCCGAAGCTGCTGGATTTTCTGTATGCCACCCAGCCCAGGGCGGTGGACACGCTGGAACTGGCGACGGACGGCATCAAGCGCACCCAGTTCCTGCACCGGCTGCAAGGCGAGATCACCAAGCGCGGCGTGGTGGACGTGCTGCGCAAGGGCGTGAGCCACGGGCCGGTGACGGTCGATCTCTACAAGCTGCTGCCCACGCCAGGCAACGCCAGCGCCGCCGAAGCCTTTGGCAAGAACATCTTCAGCGTCACCCGGCAGCTGCGCTACAGCAACGATTCCGGTAACGAACTGGATTTGGTGATCTTCATCAACGGCCTGCCGGTTCTGACCTTCGAGTTGAAGAACTCTCTGACCAAGCAGACCGTCGCCGACGGCATCGTCCAGTACCAGACCACGCGCAACCCGCAGGAACTGCTGTTCCAGTTGGGGCGCTGCATTGCGCACATCGCGGTGGATGACGCGGAGGCCGCGTTCTGCACCGAACTGAAGGACAAGGCCTCGTGGTTCCTGCCGTTCAACCAGGGCTGGAACAGCGGCGCGGGCAATCCGCCCAATCCCAACGGCCTGAAAACCGACTACCTGTGGAAGCAGGTGCTGACGAAGGAGTCGCTCGCCAACATCATCGAGAGCTTTGCGCAGGTGGTGGAGGAAGACGAGATGGATGCCAACGGCAGGAAGCGCAAGAAGCGCAAGCAAATCTTCCCGCGCTTCCATCAGTTGCGCACGGTGCGTGCCCTGCTGCGCCGCGCCCATACCGATGGGGTGGGCAAGCGCTATCTGATCCAGCATTCGGCAGGCAGCGGCAAGAGCAACACGATTGCCTGGCTGGCGCACCAATTGGTGGAACTGCGCCGCAAGGACGACCCTATGACGGCGCAGTTCGATTCCATCATTGTCATCACCGACCGGCGCGCGCTGGACACACAGATTGCCCGCACCATCAAGGGTTACGACCACGTGGCGGCGATCTTCGGCCACTCCGACAACGCGCAGGAGCTGCGTGAGTACCTGCGCCGTGGCAAGAAGATCATCGTCACCACGGTGCAGAAATTCCCGTTCATCCTCGATGAGCTGGGCGACCTCTCCGGCAAGAGCTTCGCGCTGTTGATCGACGAGGCACATTCCAGCCAGGGCGGTAAGACCACGGCGCGGATGCACGAAGCCCTTGGCGGCAAAGCCGCCGCTCACGATTCCAGCGGTAAGGTGGCCGAGGAGGAGTTCGAGGAGGACAGCACGCAAGATGCGGTGAACGCGGAAATCGAGAAGCGCATCGCCTCGCGCAAGCTGCTGGCCAACGCCAGCTACTTTGCGTTCACTGCCACACCCAAGAACAAAACGCTGGAGTTGTTCGGCGAGAAGACCTTCGTCGGCGACAAGGTGCAGTTCCGCTCGCCCGAAGAACTGACCTACACCACCAAGCAGGCCATCCAGGAGAAGTTCATCCTCGATGTGGTGGAGAACTACACCACCTATGACAGCTTCTATCAAGTGGCCAAGACGGTGGCGGACGACCCGGAATTCGACAAGGTGAAGGCGCTGAAGAAAATCCGCCACTACGTCGAATCGCACGACAAGGCCATTCGCCGCAAGGCCGAGATCATGGTCGATCACTTCATCGCACAGGTCGTGGGCAAGCAGAAGATCGGCGGCAAGGCGCGGGCCATGATCGTGTGCAACGGCATCGCGCGGGCCATCGACTACTGGCGCGAGGTGTCGGACTACCTCACGCAGATCAAGAGCCCGTACAAGGCCATCGTGGCGTACTCGGGCGACTTCGAGATTGGTGGCCAGAAGAAGACTGAGGCCGATCTCAACGGGTTTCCGAGCAAGGACATTCCGGCCAACCTCAAGCAAGACCCGTATCGCTTCCTGATCGTTGCCAACAAGTTCGTCACCGGCTTCGATGGGCCCTTGCTGCACACGATGTACGTGGACAAGCCGCTGGCGGGCGTGCTGGCGGTGCAGACCCTGTCACGCCTGAACCGTGCGCACCCGCAGAAGCACGACACTTTCGTGCTCGACTTCGCCGACAACGCCGAGGCAGTGAAGGCGGCGTTCCAGGACTACTACCGCGCCACCATCCAGACCGGCGAAACCGACCCCAACAAGCTGCATGACCTGAAAGCCGAACTCGACGGACAGCAAGTGTATAGCTGGCAGCAGGTGGAGGACTTGGTGGCGCTGTACTTGAGCGGCGCAGACCGGGACAAGCTCGACCCCATCCTCGATGCATGTGTGGCCGAGTACACCGACAAGCTCGGCGAGGACGATCAGGTCAAGTTCAAGGGCAAAGCCAAGGCTTTCGTGCGCAGCTACGGCTTTCTTGCCGCGATCCTGAGCTACGGCCACCCGACGTGGGAGAAGCTGTCGATCTTCCTGAATTTCCTTGTCCCCAAACTGCCCGCGCCCAAGGAGGAAGACCTCTCCAAGGGGGTGCTGGAGACCATCGACATGGACAGCTACCGGGTGGAGGCCAAAGCTGCGCTGAAGATGGCGATGGCCGACGCAGACGCTACGGTCGATCCAGTACCGCCGGGGGGCGGTGGCGGCAAGGGCGAGGCGGACATAGACAAACTCTCCGCGATCATCAAGACCTTCAACGACCTGTTCGGCAACATCGAGTGGAAGGACGAGGACAAAATCCGCAAGGTCATCACCGAGGAGATCCCGGCGCGCGTGGCACAGGACAAGGCCTACCAGAACGCCCAGGCGAACTCCGACAAGCAAAACGCCAAGCTGGAGCACGACAAGGCACTCAACCGCGTGGTGCTGGAGTTGCTGTCCGACCACACCGAACTGTTCAAGCAGTTCAGCGACAACCCCAGCTTCAAGCGCTGGCTGACGGACACGGTGTTCGATGCGACCTATCAGCCGGGCGTGGTTTCGCCGAAGACGCCGCCGCAGGCTGGCACATCTGCATGATTCTTTTCGATTAGCAAAGGGAAAGGAAATGGGTGTCGGCGAGGACTTTGGAACTTTCTGCAACAATCTGGCCGTAACGAACCGCAGCTCTATCTCGGATCGTTACGAACTGATCACGCGCCGGTTCAACATCGAATTCTGGAGTGTAGATTCCAAGGTGTATCACAGCATTTACGCGGGTTCCTACGGTCGCAACACTGCGACAGGGGCGACGAGCGACGTGGACATGATCTTCTGGCTTCCGGTTTCCTACTACAACACGTATAACAGCTACGTTGGCAATGGTCAGTCCGCGTTGTTGCAATTGTTCCGGAACGCATTGCAGAAAACCTATCCGACCACCCGGATCGGCGCGTACGGGCAAGTGGTTGTGGTGTCCTTTACGGATGGCGTCACCTTCGAGGTACTGCCCGCTTTCGAGAACACCGATGACAGCTTTACCTATCCGGACTCGAATAACGGTGGAAGCTGGAAAACGACCAACCCACGTCCTGAAATCGCCGAGATTAATCGGATGGACAAGGAATGCAATGGGAATCTCAAAACCCTTTGCAAGATGGCACGCGCATGGAAAAAGGAATGGAATGTTCCGATCAGCGGACTGCTGATTGATACGTTGGCCTACTATTTCATTCGCAATCACCAGTACCGGGACAAATCTTTCGTTTATTACGACTTCATGAGTCGCGACTTCTTCGAGTTTGTTGCCGGTCAGGACAAGAAACAGAACTACTGGCTCTCGCCAGGGGCGAACCAATACGTTTGGAGAACTGGCGGTTTTGAATACAAAGCGCTTCGGTGCAAGAACATCGCCATTGATGCGTGCAGCTACCAAGGCGACAAGTACGGGTGGACGGCCCGGCAACGCTGGAGAGAAATCTATGGAACCAACTACCCAGGCTGACCCTGGAAGAACGGCCCTCGAAGCGCAGATCCGTGAATGCTTCGGGCGTGTCGTCTACTCGACCAAAACGCACGAAAAATGTGCTGACCTATGCATGGGGCGTCTCCAGTGGATCAAGATCGCGCAAATCGTTCTTTCCGCAATCACGACCGGTGGCCTCCTGACGGCAATTCTGGGCGACCCAAAAGTTGCCTACGCGGCAACGGTCGTTTCCACTTTGTTCTCAACCGTCTTGCTTGTGCTGACCGCGTATATGAAAGATGTCGATCCCGGTCAGCAGGCGGAAAAACACAAAAAGACAGCGAGTGAACTGTGGGACATTAGGGAATCCTACCTCTCCATTCTGTCCGACTTGCACGACGGCAATCTCGACATTGCAGCGAGTCGGGAGAAACGAGACGAACTGCAATCACGGCTCGCCACTATCTACGCCACCGCGCCCAGAACCAATCCCAAGGCTTACGGCATCGCCAGTGACGGGTTGAAGGCACAGGAGGAAATGACGTTCTCGGACGAGGAGATCGACAAATTCCTTCCCGCCACCCTGCGGCGCGCATCTTCCACCCAACAGCCAACCAAGTAAGGAGTCGAAATGGCGCTGAATCTCGTAAAAGCTGTCATCGGCTACCTGAAGGATCGGCCCGAGCAGAAGTTCACTGCACGGCAGATCGCCGAGTGGGTGTTCGCTTCCTACCCGGATGAGTGTCAGGAAAAGCGGGCCAACAGCCGTGGCGACTACATCAAGTCCGATGCGGATCTGGTGCAGCAGCTCGTTGCAGAAATCAGCTCGCAGCGCCCGCGTATGCAAACGAAGCATCCAGAACTCAAAACGACCGAGGGACGGCCGCGCCGTTACTACTATTCGGAGCGCTCGGACATCGCAGAAGTTGCGGCGGTTGAAAGCGAGGGGACGTCGGGTGCAGTGGATGCGAGCGCTTTGAAAATTGACGAGCACGCGCTGTATCCCTTGCTGTCGCAATACCTGTGGGAGGAGTTCGGCGTGTTCTCCAAGCGTATCGATGAGAAGCGCTCCTCGAATAAGCGCGGGCCGAACGGCAACCGCTGGCTGTACCCGGACGTAGTCGGCATGGAGGACTTGGGCGCGGAGTGGCACCAGGAGGTGCGGGACTGCGTGAACCAGTATTCCGACAAGCGCACCAAGCTGTGGTCGTTCGAGGCCAAGCTGCTGATCAACCGGTCGAACGTGCGCGAGTGCTTCTTTCAGGCCGTATCGAACTCGTCGTGGGCCAACTTCGGCTATCTGGTCGCGGCGGAACTTGGTGGTACCGATACGCTGAAGGAACTGCGAATGCTGTTCGCCGCCCACGGCATCGGCTTCATCAAGCTGGACGTGGAAAACCCTGCTGACAGCCAAGTTCTGATTCCGGCGCGTGAGCGCGACGAGATCGATTGGGATATGGCCAATCGGCTGGCCACGGAGAACCGGGATTTCCTGGAATACGTGAAGCTGGTGAAGCAGTTCTACCAGACCGGCGAGGCGCGCCCGGCCGACTGGGATATTCCCGAGACGGGGGACTGAAGGGTTATTCCAGGCGGCCAATGACTCCGAGGCGATCATCGCCGCGCTGAAACGACCACAGACTTAGGGGCTAACGGCATGGCATCAAGTAGTGATTCTGGCATACAGAACAGCAGCATAAGAAATCGAGCAGTAGCGCCTGCGGAGGGTGAGCGTCGTGCACTGCGCGGCTACATGGGCCAATACAACAAGGCCGGCGCAGCAATTTATGCGGAGTTGGAGCGCGGGCAACTGTTGTGGATCGGCGTCGCCGACCGTAGCGCTGGCATCGCCGACGATCTGGTGCTCGGGTTCGACGGACTGGTAGTAGGTCACCAGTTCAAAACGGCCAAGTTCCCGGCCCCGTTCACTATCGAGACGCTCTTTACGGGAGCCGATGGACTGCTGAAGCCGCTGGTTAACGCCTGGCAGAGCTTGCGCAGGGCGAACCCGGGCTCACGCGTGGAGATCCGCCTGGTCGTAAACGATTACCCCTCAATCAATGACAGCCCTGGCGACGCCACCCCCGCGCACAGTGCGGCCTTCCTAAATGAGTTCGAGCGCTTCCCCGAACGCTCTCTACAGACATGGCGGGCCTCCACCTGGAGCCGCCTGATCAATTTGCTGCATCAGGCGTCGGGGTTGGACGAAGATGACTTCGAGCGGTTCATGTTTGCCTTGTGCGTGCTGCACGGCCCAGCGGCGGACTTCGTGCAGTTTCACAAGCTCAACGCGGAACAGGCGCGCTTGGCGGCCGAGATCGCCCAGGTTCTCCCGAAGCTCGTCACAGATGCAAGGGACAAGGATCGGTGGTTCCGCGAGGAGTTGCTGCGTGAGCTCGGGTGGAGAGATCCCACCAAGACGCGCCATCTGCATCGATTCCCCGTCGGGGTCTACGTCCAGCGCAACCGTGACACCGAACGCTCCCTGCTTCAGGCACTGCGGGCCATCGATCAAGGCTACGTAGCCCTGGTCGGTCCTCCCGGCTCGGGCAAATCCACACTACTGCAGGTCGCGCTAGCAACAGAGCCCCATGTCCGTTTGGTGCGTTATTTGGCGTTCATGCCTGGCACCGCGCAAGGTGTGGGTCGCGGGGAAGCAGATGACTTCCTGGAAGACATCGCCGCGCAGATGCGCAATAGCGGTTTGTTGGGCCTGCGCCTTCGGGACAGATCCCTGCATGAAAGGCGCGAGCAATTCGGTGCGCTCTTGAAGCAGGCTGGCGAACGCTACGAAAACGATGGCATTCGCACGATCATCGTGGTGGATGGACTCGACCATATACCCCGAGAGGAGAGGCCAGTGCACTCGCTGCTGGCCGAGCTGCCGCTGCCAACTGCAGTGCCCACGGGCGTTACGTTCGTGCTCGGCACCCAGCGCCTCGACCTCGCGGATCTGAAACCTGCGGTTGGGGAGCAGGCCGCGAAATCCGACCGGCTCGTGGAAATGCGTCCCCTCGGACGCGACGCAGTGTCGCAAATGGCAGACTCGCTTGGTCTTGACCCGGCCGTCTCACGCCAGCGCGTGTATAAGCTCAGCCACGGGCACCCACTGGCGACCCGGTACCTGATCCAGGCGCTGTTGAGCGCCGACGAGGCAGCGCGCGCTCATCTTCTCGCCGGTGGAATGGAGTTCAACGGGGACATCGAGTCGGTGTACGCGTCGGCTTGGCGAGAAATCTCCAACGACTCTGACGCCATGAACGTGCTCGGGTTCATTGCACGGGCCGAAGCACCCATGTCGCTGGAGTTGCTCGCCACGAGCATCGAGGAGCACGCGATCGAGCGCGCACTCATGACAGCCCGCCATCTTCTGAGGGAAACGCCGCATGGCTGGAGCGTCTTCCACAATAGCTTCCGCCTGTTCGTGCTCTCCAAACCGCGCATGCGTCTTGGAAGCGTCGACCACGCCTACTCCCAGCGAGTGTACCGTGATCTCGCGCAACTGGCGCGCGGCGCACCCGCGGACTCGCAGCAGCGCTGGCTAGAACTGCGGTACCTCGCGCGTGCGGACGACCGAGACGATGTGCTGGCGTTGGCCACACCTGCGCGTTTTCGGCAGCAACTCGCCCAAGGGCGTGCCGTGTCCGAGATCGAGTCCGACATCCGCCTAGCCCTGCTCGCAGTCCGCTCCACACACGACGCTACCACTGTCACGCGGTTATTGTTGTGCCGCGACGAGGTGTCCAGGCGTACGACTGCGCTGGAAAATGCCGACCAGTTGCCGCTAGCGATGTTGGCCGTGGGAGATGTCGACGCCGCATGCGCCTTCGTTCAGGACTTTCCCAGCAGGGGCTACGAAGTCGTGGACGCGCTCCTGGAGCGGGGGGAGTTTGATCGCGCGAAGGAGCTTTTCGAGCACCTCGAGCCTCTGTCGCAACTGCACACCTCTCGGTTCCAGCATCACGGCCAAGAACACAACCTCCGCGAGTTCGAGAAGTGGGCTAGACGGGTGTTTCACTTCCGTGATTTCGACCAGACCCGGCAGGCCATTGATCTCCTTGCCGCCGAAGGGATGGAAAAGACGCCTGGCGCGACGATTGAGGAGACGACCGACGCTGTGCGCAAGCGTCTGAGGCGAACTGTCGCCGAGGCCGTCCTGAGTCAGCATGCCGGCGCGGACGTTCATGATGTTTGCGACCAGCTTGGCATTGAGCTAGAGGAGCTTCCTGCCTTGATGGTACACGCAGGGTTCGCCGCCCGAAGTCGGGGAGAGGACGCGCGAGCGCTGGCGCTGTTTGTCGCGGCGATGGGGCTGCCTGGCTTTGACAGCGTTCCCAACGGATGGCGCCGTTCCATCGCGCTGCTCGCCATAACGGTCGGGCGTCAAGACCTTGCGGTTGCCTTGTTTAACAAGCTCATCGCACCTGCGATCTCCATGGGAGATGACGAACCGCACGTCGCTGGTCCGGATCATGTGCGCGCGGTGCTCGAACATGCACAACTATGCACCATGCTTGCAAAGCCGCTGCCGACGGTAGCCCCATCGAAACATACGATCTTGCGGCCGCTTCAGGCTCACGCCACGAAAATTGGCATGCTCCTCGGCCATGCAGTGAAGGATGCATCCTCCATCGCTGCGGGCAGCATCCAGATGGTCGCTCGCTCTGCCATCGGTTATATGCTTCGACTCAGACCGAGTGGCGGGGGTGACTTCTATCTGGTGCGTCAGGCGGTGGCGGCCGCGCCGGTGCTGGCGCGATCTCTGTTGCGAATTGGAGCCCTGTGCGGGGAAGCGGAATATCGCGCTGTGCTGCAAGAGATCGATAATGCAATCTCTACGTCGACGCTCAAAGGCACGACGCTGCTGCGGCGTGAGATCGCAGTCGCGATCTATCAAACGGACGGTGACCGCGCGAGCGCGTCGGCGCGCCTAGAGCACATGGTGGGTGAACTCGTAGAGAACACCCCCAGCGAGCAACTCGACGGCTTGGCGGACTTGGCAATCGCCTTTGCCGCCATTGGAGACCTCGAGCGGGCGCGGCGCCTGCTCGCCACTGTGCCTGATCATTGCCACGGTTACGCCCTTGCTGCACGCAAGGATCCCCAGTACGCCATGTGGCGCGATGTCCTGATCCTGGCAAATGCTGCCGAACCTGCGCAGCGGCCTCTGCGCATCTCCCAGATGATGCGACAGATCGACGGTATGAAAGAGACCGAGGGCGCCGATGCGGCTTATCGTTTGACCATGACGGTCATCGACGAGGCGATGCAGGTTAACGCGCGCTTTGGCTTCGACGTGGCTCAGGCACTGGCAGACGGGTACCTGATCGGATGGCCAAATCGGATCGATGCGATGATGATCGGAATGCTGCGTCGCCGTCCAGGGCTGCTGTTTGCGTGCGTCACCACTTGGTGCGGATTGTGTCTGCCGTTCTACAGGGAGCCGTCCCACCGCGATCCCTCGCATGTGGGCGATTTCATCGACGTCGCGGCCGATGCCGCCGGGCCAGATCTGATAGCGGAGCTGGTGCCGATGTTGCTGGGCGCGGTCGAGGTCGACAGCCGCGCTCACGAACGATTCACGCTCCTCAAGCGCTTGCATGCGGCAGCATCCAGGCACGGCTACTCGGATCGCCGATTGGAGGATGCGGTCGGCCGATGGTCGTCTGAGGCGCCGGCGCTGCGGTGTTCTGACACGCCACAGAAGTACGACGATGCGTCTACTCTCGATGAACTACAGTGTGCGTTCGAGGCGGATGGCGAGAAGCTGGACTACAACGCGCCGTCTCGCTTTTCAGAGCTCGCCCAGTCCGCTCCACTGGAGCAAGTGCGACAGATGTATGAGCGCTGGGACAGCCTGCAATCCGACACACGCTGCCGGTTCATGGTAGTGGAACGGCTAGCCAAAGCGGGCGACACGGCCAACGCGAGGAAGCTCCTTCATGAATACGAAATCAGCGGCGACCAGTGGAGATCGTGGAGCCAGTGGATGGGCGGGGGCAAGTTCCGTTACTTCCAAGCGCGCAAGTTGCTCGACGGCGCAACGATGCACCGTGCCGCCTACGAGAGTTTCGTGGACTCGGTGGCCGCAGGGGAAGAGAACACGTTGGCCTTGCTTGCGGAGATCGATTCCATCTTGCCCGTGATCAGTGCTGCACCGGACTGGTCTGCCATCTGGTCTCTGCTGGCTGAACAGATGACTTCGACGCGCGAGTACCAACTGGGCGCGCAGTTCGAGGTAAGCCGAGAGCCGCTGAACGACGAGGGGCTGCTCGCGGAACTGCTCCACTTCACGCTGCGACTGCCAATCGCCGAGGTTCAACGACATGCGCGAAACTGCGCGCTGCAACTGGCTGATCAATCTGGCGGCGGTGATGTGGTGTTTGAACTGACCATGCGACGTCTCCTGGCCGGAGGCTTGGATGAGCCGCTGCAGGCGCTGCTGACGCTACTGTTGCTGGACCATGATCATGGTCACCTTGCCGTGCCGTTGGGCGAAGCAGTGGCCGAACTCGTTAACCACAGAGACGTGGCCGTGGCGGAAGCCGCAGCGTTGTTGTCGCGACGCTGGGGAGTCTCGGTCTCGGTGGACTCACAACCGCTGTCGCTGTTCTATCAGATGGAGATGGACGGCTCGCTGGATTATGACGATGCGATTCTTGACAAGACCAGCGGGGCCATGCGCGTGGAGACAGCCATGGGCTGGACACAGATGCTTCGACCGATCGCTCAGGTGCTTGCCGAAGTAGCAGGCAGCGACGAACTGAACATCCGGCAGCGCGCCGCCATGTTCATTCAGGAATGGGGAGGGACGGAAGCCTTCGGGCTGCCCGCGCTCAGGCGGCTTGAAGACCAACTGCGCGCGCTTGAGATGAAGATTACCTATTTCAAGCCCCACGCATGGATTGGCGTACTGGCACTTCGTCATGTGGCCGGAGAGATATGGCGTGCTGGTTTGCTGTCTCAAACGGACATGCCGTCGATCCTGGAGCGATTGAACGCGCCGCTGCCACCGCGACCGCTCGTTCGTGCTCAGGTTCGGCCCCGCGAAATTCGCCGTCCGCTCGCGCTGAAAAATGCGCCTTGTGGGGAAGCCGAAAATCTGTGGGTCGCCCAGGTGGAAGACGACGTCACGCCTTGGTCTGACCGTCCTGATGAGCAAGTATTGGCGGAGGTCTCGCGATTCAAGATCGTAGAAGCAAGGCGGGCAGAGTATCGGTGCCACCGTATCCGCGCCCCTCAACTCCGTGCTGATGGCGATAGTTTTTGGGACTGGTACAAGGAGTTGCCAGCCGCAGTTTGGCTGGGTCACTTCGTGCCGTTGGATGTTGAGCCGGCACCGACACTCGTTAGACGTCTAGTCAGCTCGTTTGGAATAGACGCGCCAGAACATCCGATCATCCTCTGTCCTCACTGGCTACTGAAGCTTCGGTGGCGGGAGCACGATGCTGAGGATTTTGTCTACATCAATACTGACGGGGTTGTCGTGGCCAGGATTCAATATTGGCGAGACGCGGGACCAACAAATATTGATGACGACTCAGTGTGGGGAGAAGGGGTCTACCTAGCATTGACGAAGGACGGGCTACAGCAGTTAGCAGGTGTCCAGGGGATCCCTGAGGTCGGCGCCTTTGCCGAACGCGAGGTGACGATGCAACAAGATGGTGGTAAACAGGTCGCCAAATCTGCCCATCATATTTATGCAGCATCTTGATTGTGACGAATTTGTACCATGGCCCCTAAGGCGGGGCAGCAATTGAGGTTGTTTCACGTAGGTTGCAGACTTTGGCAAGTGGCGCAACTATATGAAAAACAAAGAACTAAAAAACCATGGGGCGGACTGAAAATCCTCGTGTCGGCGGTTCGATTCCGTCTCTGGGCACCATACATAACATGTAGTTGCCCCTTTCTGCACCGATCTCAGATTTAGGCAGCGTTCTGCTGTAGTTCAACTTCCCTTCAATCCCTGCAAAGTTTCGACCAGCAGTTGATCGGCTGCATCCACGCGGACAAATCCCAGGCGAGGATATTCCATATCGCGAATCACAAAAATGGTGATGGTCAATGCTGCCGAAAAAATGAAAACCTGCAGCCAGGGGATACGGGCGTGATCCGTCATTCCATAGCCAGCCAGCAATGCGGAAATCCAGGACAGTGCAAACAGTAAAACGTCGATGACTAAAGGTGGATGGTTCCGGGTGGCAGCGATGCGGGTGGTGGTGATGTCGAACATGGCGTTGAGGGAGCGACTGATCAAGCTCAAGGTGGCGGTATTGCCCGTATGTTGAGCGGCCATTGTGGCTTCGGTCCAGATTTGCTGCTGCAATTGGACGCTGCGTTGATAGTTGGCCAAAACACCGGGATTATCGGTGCCAATCATTTGATAGGTATTCAGTCGCGCCTGCAGGTACTGTTGCATTTTTTGACGGAGTGCCAACTGGTGTGCAGGGGGCAGTAGATCCAGGCGTAGATAGGCGGTCCCGATGGCATTGGCTTCTTCGGTAATCAAGGCCCGCCGGTGCTCGAAGCGTTCGGCGGCACCGGAAAAGGAAAAGGCTAACAGTAACCCCAATAGTCCAAATACCGCACCGTTCAGTGCCCCGGAACCTCCTTCAGCACGACTGCGTTTGCCCAGCTTGAAGCCGATGAACACACATAAAATCAAACCAATAAACAAGATTGCAGAGTACAGCCAGGGATTAAATAGTGGTGCATTCATGGGGCTTTTTGTAAACCTTTTGAAAAGGGTGATTTATTACGGGTTAGTTTGCCTCAAGTCAGATTTTCCCGCTAGAATCCCTGAAGTAAAAAAACACAGTGGCGGGAGCTTTCCGTGAATCTGAAAGTCTGTCAACCCATTGAACACGAAGGTAGATATCCCATGAAAATACTGGTGGTAGGTGGTGCTGGTTATATTGGCAGTCATATGGTGAAACGCCTGCTCCAGGGCGGGGCAGAGGTGGTGACGCTGGATAATCTTTCCGGGGGCTATCGTGACGCAGTTTGTGGGGGGACGTTTATTTATGGAGATATTGTCGACAGCAGCCTGTTGAGCCGGATTTTTTCAACCCATGCCTTTGATGCGGTTATGCATTTTGCTTCCTATATTCAGGTGGGAGAGTCCGTACAGGAACCCGCCAAATATTACCAGAACAATGTTAGCAATACGCTGAATCTGCTGGATATGATGGTGGCTTTTGCGGTAAAGCGATTCATCTTCTCATCCACAGCGGCGATTTTTGGCGAGCCCCAATACACGCCCATTGATGAACAGCATCCCAAGAATCCGATCAATCCTTATGGGCGCAGTAAGTGGATGGTGGAGCAGGCTCTGGCGGATTATGACCGGGCTTATGGACTCAAATCCACCTGTTTGCGTTATTTCAATGCGGCGGGTGCCGACCCTGACGGGGAAATGGGCGAGCGCCATGACCCGGAAACCCACCTGATTCCTCTGGTGTTACAGGCGGCCTCCGGGCGCCGTGAGCAGATTCGGGTTTTCGGGCGCGATTACGATACGCCCGATGGCACCTGTATCCGGGACTATATTCATGTGACCGATCTGGCTGAAGCCCACTGGCTGGCGCTGGCGCATCTTCTGGCAGGCGGGGATAGCTGCGCCTTTAATCTGGGCAATGGTAATGGATTTTCAGTGCAGGAAGTCATTGATGCGGCGCGCCAGGTGACGGGTAGGACGATTCCCTGCGCCGATGAACAAAGACGGGCGGGCGACCCCGCCCGTCTGGTGGCCGACTCACGCCGTATTCGCGAGCAACTGGGTTGGCAGCCGCGCTATGCGGATCTGGACAAGATCATCGCAGACGCCTGGCGCTGGGAGACTCGCTAAGGGGCTCTCAGCCTCGGGACGTTTTCGCAGCAGCTAGTCAGGCGTTCGGGATGCAGCCCTGGGCGCCGACGCTACCTTCCAGTTTTTGCACGAATTCCGGAGTACGCTTGACGTCAATGCCGTGCTTCATCTGCATTTCCAATCCCTTCGGGGTTTTGATGCAGTACAGCAGGGCGGGCGTGGCGGTTTCTCCGGTTTTGTGCAGGAGTTGGGTATTGGCTTTGATCGCCGCCTGGTCTTTTTCCGGTATGTGACTCAGCACCTGGGTACTGCCTTCTTCGGTATGGACGTTAAAGCCTTTTTCATTATTGGCCCAGGCTGCGGCAGGGTTTTTCGCGGCGAGAATGGTGGCTGCCTTGGCCGGGCTGGATGGTTTCAGGAACCCTACCGGAATCACTTTGACACGCACCTTGCCTTCAGCCACAGGCTGCTGCAGAGCCTCCCAGAGGAGATGGCAGAAAATGCAGTTGGGGTCCATGAAGACGACCATCAACGGCCCGGCATGACCGATGGTAAAACCGGGGGCGGTCAGGGCTGCCGGAGCAATTTTTTCCGCAGCGACTTTGGGTGGATGGGGCAGATACTGGTCCGCATAATGGGCCGTAATATTCTGCTGTTGATCGTTCACGACCGGGCCTAACAGAAGGTATTTGTCGGCCAGCATCCAGAGGATGCCCTGTTGATGCTGGTCAGTTTCGACGACGATGCCGGTAAGATTCCGGACGGGACCCGGAAACACCTTGTTGACATGCACCTGGCCATGGAAATTTTGTGCAACCAGATGTTCCGCCGGTTTGAGGTTGGAAGTGGTGGCGGCGCAGCCCGCCAACAGGAAGCCTCCAGCCAGGAATGCGGAATTGCGGATCATCTTGGTCAATATCATATTCAAACTCCTTGTAAGGATATCGTACACGTTCAGCCACCAATCCTAGCAAATACAGGCGTCTGCTGCATCCTGACATTGATCACATCAAAAAACTGGCCGTCACCCACAGACCAATGCCGCCCCCGGCGCTAATGATGGCCACTACAAATAACCATTTGCGGCGGGTCAGGGCAGTAATGGAGGCCAGGGAAATGGCGATCTGCAAAAAAATCATGGAGATTTCCAGATCATTGTGGGGACGATTGAGATGGGCGGATTCCCGGTTGGCTGCTGCGGATTTTTTTTCCATGTCATCGGCATCTTTTTGAATGCTGACTTTCTGTTTGTGATATTTGGCGATTTTCTCCTGAAAGCCGGCGGCCTTGGTGGGAGCCAGGATTACCGCCAGTTCCATCATGTGCAGTTTGGTGCTGACTGCCTGGTAGTAATTCCACTGGTCAGCGGCCTTGGCCTTTTCTAGGACGGCCTCATTTTTGTGCAGGAGCACTTCGTTCATCAGATGGGTTCCCTGATAACTGACAATGGCGCCAAAGGCGGCAAGAATGGCAGTAAAAATGGCGACCCACTGGCTGAGGCTGTGTCTGCCGCCATGGTGGGCATCATGTTCGGCCGAGTGATGGACGATTTCTTCGTGGGGAGGATGGCTGTGCAGTCCATGTCCGCTCATGGTGGTCTCCGGGTTGGTTGCTGGTGGATTTGCCGCTATGCTCAGTAGATTGCCAGTTCAGGTCAAGAGCCTGGCTGGTCTGTATGGACTCGTCACAGAAGGAGGACGCATGGCTGTATTGATACCGCCCCCGCAGTGGGATGATCCGGAGGCCAGTACGCCTGGTGTTGCCGTGTTGGCAGGGGGCTGTTTCTGGTGTACCGAGGCCGTCTATCTGGCGCTGGAAGGCGTCAAGAAGGTGGTTTCAGGTTATAGCGGCGGAGCCCAGGCAACAGCCCAATATCGGGCGGTGTGCAGCGGGACGACAGGACATGCCGAAGCCGTTGAAATTACCTTTGATCCGGCAATTTTGTCTTATGGACGCTTGCTGCAGGTATTTTTCGGCGTGGCGCATGACCCTACCCAGCTTAACCGGCAGGGTAATGATGTGGGTACCCAATATCGATCCGCCGTTTTTGCCTGCAACCCGGCACAGTTACAGATGGCCAAAAACTATGTGGATGAACTGAACGCAGCGAAAGTATTCCGGCAACCCATCGTGACGGAATTGACCATGCTGGAGACTTTTTATCCGGCGGAAGACTATCATCAGGACTACGCCCGACGGAATCCGGATCAGCCGTATATTTGTGCTGTCGCTTTACCGAAGGTCGAGAAATTGCAACAGACATTTCCACAGTTTTTACGTAAGGAATAAAATATGCCCATGTCATCCGCAGGTTTTGACCTGACCCCCATCGATGCCCGGACTCGTGCCGAAATGGCCAAAGATTTACCCGCTGAAGTGCGTCATGTGTTGTTCGAACATGGCACGGAGCCACCTTTTTGTGGTGGTTTGTTACTGGAAAAAGAAGCGGGTAGTTATGTATGCGCTCTCTGTAGTCTGCCCTTGTTTCGATCCACCAGTAAATTTGAATCAGGTACTGGCTGGCCGAGTTTCTGGGAGCCCTATGCGCCCGATCATATTCGGGAATTGACGGATACCAGCTATGGGCGGATTCGCACGGAAATTCGCTGCGCCCGCTGCGATAGTCATCTGGGCCATGTGTTTCCTGACGGGCCAAAACCCACGGGGTTGCGTTACTGCCTTAATTCGGCGGCGCTGCGCTTTGAAAAAGAAGCGTGATGAGGTGAACGGCTTAATGGTTTTCCAATAAGCCGTTACGAGTGGCGGTAAAGGCTTCCGTCATTTGTCTTCGGAGTAATGAGATTTCTTCAGGACTGTGTGCCCGGGAAATACAGGCATGATATTCCTGGTGGGCGATGGCCAGAGCCGATCTCCCCATAGCCTGCCGGTCCAGATATTTTCCTAAACGGCATCTGTGGGAGTCTTCCAGGCAGGGTAATTGACTCAAAATAGCGGGTGCGAGTTGATATAAACTGTCGAATTGTAAATGGGAAGCATAGGCTCCCAGCAGGGTTTTGGGCTGATTGTGTTGCGGCTGCGGCTTCCATTTCTGGAGCCAGGGAAGCAGTTCGTTTGCGGGCATCGGCTGGGCTATGGCATAACCCTGGGCGCAATCGACACCAATAACGGCCAAAGCGTCGAGTATTTCCGGGGTTTCCGCACCCTCGACAATATAGCGGCTGCCCATGGCCATGGCCAAGGCGGCTACGCTGCCCACAAAAACAAGATCGGTCGGTCGTTCGGGAATGCCGCGCACCAGACTCTGATCCAGCTTGACTTGATCTACGGCAATTTCCTTCAGGCGGAGCAGCGAAGCGTAGGCACTTCCCACATCATCCAATGCAATGCGCACGCCCATGGAGCGGATGATGGCAATTTTTTCCCGTGCCAGCGGTAAGGATAAGAAATCGCCATTTTCCAGGATTTCCAGAGTCAAGTGTTCAGGAGCTAATTCCGCTTTTTTTAAAATAGCCTGCAGTTTTTGTAGAAAACCTTTTTCCAGCAGAGAATCTGGTGGAATATTGACAGCAACTTCCAGGGGATATCCGGCATTCTGGAGCTTGAGTGCTACTTGGCAGGCATTTTCCAGCATCCGGGTAGTCAGCATCTGCATGGTTTTCCTGTTTAGATGCGGAATAAAAGTGTCCGGTAAATGTATCTCACCCTCATGCTGCAGGCGTGCCAGAGCTTCCACACCAATAATATGACCAGTTTGCAGATCGAGAATGGGTTGAAAATATGGAATCAAGCCACCTGTTTGTTCAATCAGGCGGGAATATGCTGTGCTGCTATTTTCTGCAAGGATTTCTTCTCCCTGAAAACTCGTCCAGAATTGCTTTCGCTCGGTTTTGTTTCTTTTGGCCGTATAAAGTGCCTGATCGGCGTGGCGTAGCAGTATCTCGCTATCGCCTTCATCAAAGGGATAAATAGTAATACCGAGGCTTCCACCGATGTTGACCGTGATGTTGCCTGGAAGGGTATAGGGTCTTTCCAGCGCTACAGATATTCGCTGCATGAGTTTTTCAATATCGTCCATGTTCTGGATGTTTTCCAGCACCAGGGCAAATTCATCTCCGCCAATCCGGGCCACAAAATCGGTCTGGCGAATAGCCTGACCAAGACGGTGGGCTACTTTTTGTAAAAGCTGGTCCCCGGCGGCATGACCATATTGATCATTGACCGGTTTGAAGTCATCCAGATCCAGCATACAGACGCCCATGAGTTTTTCATCCCGCTGGGCGCGTTTGCTGGCTTCGGGAATTCTATCCAGAAGTGCTGCTCTGTTGGGTAGACGGGTCAGAGTATCATGACGGGCCATCCAGCTTTGGGTGGCGCGTTCCTGCTCAATGCGTTTTTTGAGGTCCATTTCATCCAGACCGTAACCGAGGAGCTTGGCTACCCGTGCCAGGGTACCCAGGATCTCCTGGTCAAACACATGGGTTTCGCTGCTGACAACGCCGAGAATCGCCCAGATCTGACCATTGCGCCGAATCGGAATGGTGGCCACACTTGCCCAGTTTTGTTCTTCCATAAATGCGTACTGGGCCTTAAGGGCAGGGTCTTTACAGTAATCATTGCGATACTGCAGACGTTCAGACTGCCAGGTGTCTTGCAGAAGACTGGGGCAGTCGGAAAATAGTCGAATACCCAGATTATTCAGGATGCCACTCCCGGATCCTGCACCAGCGCGGGTTTTGAATAAGCCGTCTTGATCCGGTTTCATGATATACGCGGTAGTAAAGAGTGTATTCTCGACAATGTGTTGACAGGTTTTGCGGAGCATTTCCGTTTCCGATCGTGCCCGGATCAGTATGTCGCCCTCTGCCAGAAAGGCGCGGTAGAGGCTGCTGAGACGATCGATACGTTTCTGCTCCTGGCGACGACCAATCGCAATACCAAGCATGATGGCCAGATGGCGTATCAGGTTCTGGCGATTGGGGGCACGGAAAAAGCCCGGTATTTTGCTGTAAAGAGCGATGATTGCGTACGCTTTGCCATTGACTTTAATAGGAAATGTGACATTGGCTCGCCAGCCATATTTTTGCGAAGCTTGGTGCCAGGGCGACGAGATCGGGTCGGCCTGCCAGTCATCTACATAGATAATTTCGCCAGTTCGCCACGCGATCCCTGCAGGTCCCTGACCATAAGGCGTATCATCCAGGCGTATTTCGACACCATCCAGATATTCCTGTAAATCCTGACCGCTCACCTGGTCCCGGATTAAATGTATGCCATCCTCAGAATGACTGATCCAGGCTCCATCCAATCCCGAGATGGACATGAGCTTGTCCAGCATCCGCCGCACCGTTTCTGCGGGGCTGACATCACTGATGAGAAGTAGATCAATACGTTCCAGAATGGCACGCTCTTCCTGGGCTGAGGATTCCATGCCCTGTAATTGCCGGGCGAGGTCAGTCGCCAGCCTTTGCAGCAGGTAGCTGCGTAACTCTGGATAGCCGCCAAAAAGCGGCGTCAGTTGTTCCAGCAGGCAATCACTATATAAAGCCATGCTGCTGATCAACCATTCACTTTGAATGCCCATCAGCGCATGAATTCTGCCAATTTCTCTGGAGCGCTTTTCAAGTAGCTCGCCATCATCGGGTTGCAGCAAGAGCCAGGAATGTTCAGCTTGCTCCTTTTTAAGGTTGCCGATTCTTTCCTCGCCCAGGCGTTCCAGTATGATTTTCAGCTCAGGATGCTCGGTGGCTCCGGCATAAAATTTTTCTACCGCCTCGACAATGGCCGCCTTGATGTCGCGCTGATGCTTTTGCAGCAAAGTTTTTAAGATTTGCTGGGAATGCTCTGAGAAGGATTGGGGCATGTTTTCCTTTGTTGGTGCTGGAAGACGATAAAAGCGGACCTAAATGACTCGCCGGTGACTGGCGAACTAATTGCCATATTTAGAGGCTTTTTGTAAAGCAGCAAGTAGCCCGCTCATTCTTTGGGTTCTGCGGGCAATGGCTTGTTCGAGGCCGGCGGCCGGGGCGAAAAGGCTGAATTTTTCGCGGGCGCGGGTGATGGCGGTGTATAGTAATTCCCGGCTGGTGACGGGGCTGTCCTGGGGGGGCAGGATCAGCGCGGTATGCTGAAATTCGGATCCCTGGGATTTGTGGACGGTCATGGCCCAGGCGCTTTCGCAGTATTTGAGACGGCTGGGAAGAATCACCCGGGGACTGGCATCTCCGGCCGGAAAATAGACCCGCCATTTACCTTCGGGATCGGGCAGGGTAATGCCGATGTCGCCGTTACTGAGGCCTAGTTGGGGGTCATTGCGGGCAATCAGCACCGGGCGTCCGACATACCATAAGCCCTGGATGTTGAGGATGCCAGTTTCCTGGAGATGGTCTTCCACCGCCTGATTGATGCCGGTGACGCCCCAGGGGCCGTTGCGCAGGGCGCAGAGCAGGCGGAATGCGGCATATTGGCGGAGCACTTGGTGTACCCAGAGGGTATGTTCTTCGGGTACTTTGCCGCCGCCCTGACGGACCGTATCCCAAAGCGGACGATAACCCGCCGCACTGTCCACCAGTTGCAGTATCTGCGGGATTTCCGGGGCGTTGTACCAGTCCAGTACGTCTTCCCGGTGGAGAATTTCCATGGCGCTGGCGGTTGCGCCTTGTTGTACGGCATCGGCCAGGGCGCCAATGCCGGGATTGAAGCGATGACTGCGTTGCAGACGGATGACTCCGGTGGAAAGGGGATTGATATGGCTGTGGCGGGCCTCCAACGGGCAGTCGCAAGTGGCTTGCAGCCAGGCGCAGGTGTCGGGGTCATAGGCTCCGGCATCGCTGCACAAATCGGCGAGAACCGCGCCAGCCTCGACGGAAGCCAACTGGTCCTGGTCCCCCAGCAAAATCAGCTGGGCCTGTTCCGGCAGGGCGCGCAACAGGGCGGCCATCATTTCCTGATGGATCATGGAAGCTTCATCCACAATCAGCACATCCAGATCCAGAGGGTGCTGGCGATCATGGCGCAAGCGGCGGGTGCCCGGTCTCGCGCCCAGCAGGTTGTGCAAGGTGCGGGCGGGTCCCAGACGGGCAAAGGCGGCAGACAGTTCTGCTGCGTTCAGGTGACCCAGGGGGGGTAACTGGGCCATGGCGCTGTGCAGGGATTCATTGATGCGCACGGCGGCCTTACCGGTGGGGGCGGCGAGGACAATGCGCAGCGGTTCCCGGGCCTGGGCCATGAGCAGGGCCAACAGGCGGGCTGCTGTATAGGTTTTGCCGGTGCCGGGGCCGCCGGTGATGATGCTGAAGCGCCCGCGCATGGCCAGGGCGCAGGCGATTTTCTGCCAGGGAACAGCCTCCCGGGCGGTGGCAGCGTCGTTGGGAAATAATAATGAGAGCAGAGGATGAAGGCTCTCTGCCTGGACCGGATGGTGGATGGGGCAAGCCACCCGTTCAGTCAGGCTGTGGGCGATGTCCCGGGCATCCCGCCAGTAGCGCCGTAAATAGAGACGGCCCTGATCCAGCACCAGGGGCGTTTCGCTGCCGTCTTCCGGAGTAGCACCAGGCTGCTGGTCGATTAGTGCCACGACCCGGCAGAGGCTGAGCTGGTCTATCCATGGCTGCAGGTCGGGCCAGTGCTGGAACTGCTCCTGGATGGCGCTCAGCATATCCGGAGGCCCGTTGAGGTAACGCGCTGGTTCCCGGAGGAAGCGGGTAATATCCAGACAGGTATGGCCTTCACCTTCCAGATGGGCGAGCAGGGCGGCAGCCAGCGGCAATAGTGCCGGGGGCTGGATCTCCAGACTGAGCAGAAAACGGGCAAAACTCAGATCCAGCATCCGGAGCCAGCCGGAGGCTGTCCAGCTTTCTAAAAGCTGCATCATGGCTGCGGTGTCGGTCTGCCTTGAATAGCCATTCATGAGACAAGTTCTCCAACCGCGAACAGGCGGTCCATGTTTTCAATCAGGGCAATATTTGCAGGCAGGTGGAGCATGCCGCGCTGCGGTGCCTGGATACCGCGCAGGAAAAACAGCAGCGTTCCACCCAGGTGTTTTTCTGGCTGGTAATGCTGGCCCAGCCGCTGCCGGAGCAGACGGTGCAGGGCGAGTTGATAGAGGCTGGCCTGTAATTCGTAACGATGGCGCAGCGTCTGGGCGCGTAAATGCGGCGCCTCATAATCCGCGTCCCGGGTGCCGAGCAGGTTGGATTTATAATCCAGAACGTAATAGCGATCCTGCTGGACAAAAACCAGGTCCATGAAGCCGCGCATCATGCCGTGCAAAACCCGGTCTGGCAGACGGGGGCGCTGTTCTTGTGGGAAAAGGTGGCTGCGGCACAACTGGTCCAGCTCCTTGCTGCGTAACTCGGCGCTGGGAAACCAGAAAGCCATTTCACTCTGATAATGCTGCAGTTGCCTGAGGGTGGCGCCGCTATCCAGCAGGGGCGTTTGCACTATGGCGCGCAGCCATTCCAGGGTGGCTTCGCTCCAGTCCGATAAGTCGGCCAGGGCACAGTCGCGCTGGATGCGGGCGCCCGCATCGGGTTCCAGGATGGTGGCGAAGCCCTGTCCGGCCAGCTTCTGTAATTGTTCATGGAGAAAGGTGCCCGCCTGCATTCCCGGCGGATAGCGATGCCAGGCCGGACCCTGGCTGGCGCGTTGCACTGGGGGGGAGGAAGTGGCGGGAAGATCGCGAATCAGCGCGGAAAAACTCGCCACGCCCCAGTTTTTATCAAAGCGGGCCGAATATTCCGGGGTGGCCGTGGTGAGGGCGCTGGCGATTTCGGTGCTTTCGGTCACGGGAACTTCTGCCGGCAAGGGCATGATCTGGATATTTTCACGAATATCCGGGTTGTCCTGAAGCTGCGCAAGCAAGGTCTGCAAATCCGCCTCTTGATGTGGCTTTCCGAGCAGGTAGGCGATGGCGCTTTGGGTAAAAATCGGGGATTTGCCGCTGCTCGCTTCCGCCAATCCCAGAAAGAGGGCATATTCAGCGCGGGTCAGGGCCACGTAGAGCAAGCGCAGATCTTCCTGCAGGCGGGCCTGTTCTGTCGTGTCTGCATTGTCGGTTCCCCAGATGATTTCCGCCGTCGTCGTACCTGCTTCCTGTCGAATCTGAAAAGCCTCGGATTTGGCTTTTTTATAGGTGGCGATAAAGGGCAGAAAAACCAGAGGATATTGCAGCCCTTTGGCCGCATGAATGGTCACCACGCGAATCAGTTCGGCATCACTTTCCAGACGCAGGATGTGGGCATCGCTCTGGTCATGGCCGACGCTGATGGCTTCGCGCAGAAAGTGAATCAGGGCCTCGGGACCTTCCCGGGTGGCACTGGCCGTCTGCAGCAGTTCACCGAGTTGCAGCAGGTTGGTCAGCCGCCTTTCGCCATCAGCCTGCTGTAATAAACGCCGGGCGATACCGAAGTGGTGAATGCTGTGATGGAGCATGGCCAGCACCCCCTGGCGGCGCCAGCGCCGGGACAGATCCTGAAAATTCGCGAGTTGTTCCTCCCAGATATTCTCCTCCCGATTGAAAGCATCCAGTTCCTGATGGGATAAGCCGAGCAACGGCAGGGCCAGGGCGACGCGCAGCCGCTGGATATTTTCGGGGTCGGCCACCGCCTCCAGCCAGAGCAGCAGGTTGTGGGCTTCCGGGCTGCTGTACACCGAGTCTTTTTCCGAAAGATATACACTGCGCAGACGCCGCCGCTGCAACGCCGCGCGGATGCAGGCGGCTTCGTGGCGGTCACGCACCAGCACAGCCATATCCTTGCCTCGTGCCCGGCGGAATGCCGGCGGAGCGCAGCGGTCATCGCTGAAGCCGCTGTCGGGATCAGCGAGAATTTGCGCCATGCTTTCGGCGGCTTGTTCGGCAGCGTAGTGCAGGTATTGGTCCTTGTTGAGCCCCTCTTCGGCGGCCCAGATGCTCAGCGCTGGCCCCGGGCGACCATGGAGCTGCCACTGCCAGTGCTTGCCCTGGGCCTGGACCGGCCAGTAAGGCAGGGGGTTGTCTGACTGGAGAGCCGTACTCGATGGCGAATTGTTTTGCTCTGGGGCATAGGCAAAAGCCCCTTGGGGTTCCCGGCTTTCGGCGCCGTGATACAGGGCATTGAGGGTGGCCACCAGCGCTGCGCTGGAGCGGAAATTTTTATTGAGAATATAGTGACGACCTGTGGTCAGGCGCTGGACGCGCAGGTAGCTGTCGATGTCGGCGCCGCGAAAGCGGTATATGGATTGCTTGGGATCGCCGATGAGCAGCAGCAGGCGTTCGGGGTGGTTGTCGGCGGTGGCGTAAATGGCATCAAACACCTGGTACTGCAGGGCGGAGGTGTCCTGAAACTCATCAATCATGGCCACGGGGTAACGGCTTTGCAGACGACGAATGAGGGGCGCCGCGTGCAGCGGATCACGGAGAACCCCGGCAAGACGGCGCAGATAATCCTGATGGCTGAGCTGGTGGCGAATAGCCTTGAGGGTGTGCAGGCGCTGCTGGATCCAGGCAGCGGCATGGCCCTGTAACTGCTTGTGGATCTTGTCGAAAACTCTCTGCAGCGTGTCCAGTTCTGCGAGTGTGGTCTCCAGGACGTGGGCAGATTCCGGGGGGGTGATCTGCTCGTTCTTGTTGACGTTGGCCTGCAGCTGAATGGCACAGAGTAGTTGGCATTTTTCCGGTTTGATGCTGATGGTGACGGCAGCGCTGTCCAGCCATTCCTGTAATGCCTGAAAAACCGGCTTTATGGAGGCCGTCTTGTACTTTTTGCCATTCAGAGGGCTCTTGGGGCCGTCGAGGATCTGCAGGAGCCAGATACGTAAATCTTCCTGATGCGCTGCCCAGCGCCGTTTCAACGCTTGCAGTTGCTGCCGGGGTTCTTCCAGGGTCCGGGACAGATAATCGTTCAGAGTCAGGGTCGGCACGGGTAAAGGCGCCGCACTTTTCAGCAGGGGGGCGATGCTTTCCTGCACCTTTCCGGGATTCTGAAATACCTCCAGCACCGCTTCCAGCAGGTTTTCCGGAAGGGGATAAATTTCCTGACGCCAGAAATCACGAATGGCATCTTTCAGCAGATCATCTTCATTTTGCAGCAGGGTTTCCCGGCTGTCGCTGCCCGTCAGCAGGGCATGTTCGCCGAGACTGCGCTGGCACCAGGCATCGATGGTGAAAATCGCGCTCTGGTCCATGGCGTCGGCGGCCAGGGACAGTCGCCAGGCGGCAAGCTGACGCTGGGCGGGGTCGGGATAATCCTGCAGTAAATCTTCTAGAAAGTTATCCGCCTGGATCTGTTCAGGATGGCGGAAATAGCGCGCGGCTTCCTGCAGGCGTTCGCGGATGCGCTCTTTGAGTTCCTGGGTGGCGGCGCGGGTGAAAGTCATGACCAGGATATTTTCGGGCAGCAGGGGCGCGAAGCTGGGTTGATCGGGCTGGCGGTGTCCGAGAATCAGGCGGAGATACAGGGCGGCGATGGTCCAGGTTTTGCCGGTGCCGGCACTGGCTTCAATGAGGCGACTGCCCCAGAGCGGCATTTGCAAGGGATCCAGAATAATGCTCATGGCCGGGCTTCCTCTTCCGGGCCGGATATTTCCAGGCTGGATATTTCGAGGGTTTCCAGCCAGGTGACAAAGGGCCGGTAGAGGGCTTCTGCATAGTCTGCAAAGCCCCATTGACGGGGGCCGCAGCGCTGGCTGCTGAGGCTCGCAAAATCCGGATAGTCCCGGGCGAGGCCAAGATAACTCTGGACTTCCCCGGATCCGGGATTGTGCTGGTTACCGTCATAAATATCCTCGGGTTTTCCGCCCTGCAATGCGGCTACGGCCGTTTTCAAGGTGACCGGCAGGGGCTGGAGCAGCCCTTCCGCCCAGATGCCCATGAGCTCCTCCAGAATATCGGCGGCGGCTTCAATAGGCTCAGCGCTGCGGATTACAGCATCCCGGCCGAGGAGCAGGGCCTTGCAGGGCAGCCCTTGAGCGGCAGCCAGCAATTGCTGGATCCAGAGCTCCGCGACCTTGTCGGCCTGAATCTGCTGTTTATTATCGAGCAGACGGCTGGCCCGGCAGATCAGAAACGCCTGCTCATGGGCGGCATTGCAGTAGAGAGGCGGGAGCCAGTCTTCCAGGGACAGATGGGCGTTGGCGTGCTGCAGGCGGTGCCGCCGGCGATCGGGCTGCCAGGTCTGCATCCACTGCTGCCAGACCGCGAGCATGGGTTCAGCAGTACTACGCAGGGCCTCGGCCTGGCGTAGTCCGAGGATGCCGAAGGAATAGTCGCCAGCGCGCAACTGGGCGGCAATTTTATGATCCACCAGCGCCGGACTTTCTGCTGGCTTTTCGCTTCGGTTTTCAACCCGGTTTTCAATAGATTCCGGGCTGGTGACGGTTTCCAGCACGGCGTTGAGCAGGACGTAGTGGTCCAGGCCGTTCAGGACAAAAATTTCGTCATCCTCAGCACCCGGGTCCTCTTCCCAAAAAAAGGTTTCCAGACGCTGTTGGTAAAAGGCCCGCGCCGGGCAGCGGAAAAATACCTGCAAATCCCGCAGGCTATGCTGGCTGTTGGCGGGTTCAGGGAGGATTTTCAGCGATGGCAGAGATGGCGGAGTTGGTGGATCGGGAAACCACTCCCTGGCCCAGGTGGGATATTTTTCGGGCTCTTCCTGATAGCGCGGGCTGAAGGCTTGCAGGGGGTGTACCCGGGTAATGCGGCGCAACAAGCGGTTTTTTTCCGGATCAGCAGCGTCCCCTGATGCTTGCACATTTTCTGCGGGCACCGGCTCCGGCCAGGCCTGACGAATGGCATCGCGGAGCTGGCTGATCATCAAGGCCGGTTGCCGGGCGGTATTATTGCGCGGATCCCGCCCCGTCCAACTGATGTAGAGGGTTTGCCGCGCGGCCATAAGCGCTTCCAGCATGAGGTAGTGATCATCATCCCGACGTGATCGGTCGCCGGGGCGACTCAAGCCCGGCAGGGCCATCAGGTCAAAATCGGGACGCGGATGGCGACGGGGATAATCTTCCTCATTCATTCCGAGCAGGCAGATCATCGGGTAGGGCACGGCGCGCATGGGCAGGAGGGTGCAAAAGGTGACCCCGCCGCCGAGAAAGTGGCGCTGTAATTCGGGCCGCTCGAGCAGGTCTAGCCAGGTGCTGCGGAACACCGACAGCGGCAGGCTTTCGGCAAATTCGGCCAGAGCACAGTCATCCAGCCATTGCTGCAGGGCGGTATCCAGTTGTTGCAGGACTTCCGCATCATCTGCGTCTTCGCCACTGAAAAAATCCTGGAGCAGTTGTCGGGCTGTTGCCGCCCAGTCTGGGGGAGTCCGGGCAGTGGACAAATGCTCCTGCCAGAATTCCAGATGCTCCAGCAGTTGGTTGAGGGGGCCCAGCAGCGCGGCATCCAGTCCTCCCGCTTCGCCAAAGGCTTCAATACCGGCAAAATGACTGTCATGCCCGTTGGCATAGCCGAGATTCAGACGCTGGAGCGCAAAAGCACCGCTGTTCTGGGCTCCGCAGTGAGTCATGCCCAGAGCTTCGCGATGGGCTGCCGATAATCCCCAGCGCCATCCCGCGCTTTCCATCCAGGATTCCAGCAGGGGCAGGTCTTCTGTGCTCACCGCAAAGCGTTGACGCAGGGCTGGGCAATGCAGCAGGTCGCGGATTTCGCTTTGTCGGCAGCGCTGTTCCGGCAATTGCAATAGCCACTCCAGGGCTTCCAGCAGGGGGGATTCCTGGCGGGCCTGCAAATCGACGATATGGTAAGGAATGTAGCGGGCGTCGCCATGTGCGTATTGCTCAAACGTGGCGCGAATCAAGGGGGCGAAGCGACTGATATCCGGGACCATGACGATGATGTCCCGGGGCTGCAATGATCCTGTAGCCAGCGCGGCCAGCAACTGGTCATGGAGGACCTGCAGTTCCCGCAAGGGGCTATGGGCCAGATGAAAGACCATGGATTGGTCGCTTTCGGCAATGGGCGCAACGTGCTCCGGGCTGATGACTTCCTGCTCGCGAATCAATACCTGCAACTGGCGGAGCAGGGTTTCACCCTGATCTTCGCTGAACAGGTCAATGCGCGGGATGCCCCACTGACTTTGCCGGGTGCGGGTGTCATCCCACTGCTCCAGCATGTTCAGAAAATCCCGGCCCTGCCGACCCCATTGGGCGAGTAGCGCATTACATTCGCCGTGCAGGTTTTCGGGGGGAACCAGGCTTAGATCCTTGCCCTGGCGCAGGGGCTGACGACGACTTTCCCGGCGCAGCAGTTCGCGTCCGGAAATAATATCTCCCCAGTAATAACGACAAGGGTTGGGCACGGCGAGCAGGACCTGCATGTTCTGGCCCAGAGCGGCCAGGGCGCTCAGGCTTTGTTCGGGCAGGGTGGCGGCACCAAAAAGCACGACCCGGCGTGGCAAGGCTTTCACCGGGGTGTTGCCTGTTCGCATGGACTCCATAAAAGCCCGGTGGATTTCTGCCCGTCCCCTGGCGCTATCTTGTCCTTGCAGGTCCTGCTGTATTGCCTGCCAGAGTTGAGGCTGCCAGCGTTGCTCTTCAGGGATATTGGACACGTCTCCCTGAGCCGGGCGCAGGACGGTCTGCCCTTTGCTCCAGTCCTCCAGCCAGTCACTGCGATATACCTGATACTGATCGAATAAGTCGGCGATTTGTGTGGCCAGCTGCCAGCGGCGTTCGACCCCAACGTTGCCAGACTCGGCCAGGGTGGGTCCAAGTGGCGCAAAGTTCGGGTCAGAAAATTGTTGCGGTAACAGGCGCAGCACACGCCAGGTCAGCGTTGGCTTGTCCAGTGGAGAGCGGCTGCTGACCTGCTCACGGCCCAGTACCCGGGCATAACAGTCCCAGAGAAAACGACCCGGCAGCATGACCTTGACGGCGGCGCAGATGCCTTCCTGTTGCGCCAGGGTCCACTGTAACCACTCGGCAATACCATTACTTTGTACCAGAAAAATTTCTTCTTCGAGGGGGTGCAGGGGGTGCTCGCGTAACCATTGGAGGATGGCATCGCGCAGCCACTCCAGACGATCGCCGTGGAGGACCATAAAACCGGGTTCCAGGGAGGGGCTGGCGAAACTTTCAGTCATCAGGGTCGAGAGGTTGAATCATCTGCAGGTCCAGCATCTGGCCCAGTCGCTGGTTTACTTGCGCAGCGAAGCTGCGGGCATCGCCGTCAATTCGACCGTTGTCCTGCCAGTGCTGGAACAGGGTGGTTCCGGACTGGGGTTGGGCCTCCAGAGTGACAAGTAGGTGCAGGCTCAAGGCATCGGGTTCCAGCATCTGGACAATATCGTCCCGGTCCCGATAAAGGTACAAGGAAACCGCTTGCGGGTCGAGCGCGGGCGCGGCGCTGAAATCCGGCTGCAGCAGCAGTTGCTGAACAGGATAGGCATATTGCACCAGGGCGTGTACCGGGTTCAGTTGCAGGGCCCCGGTCCAGGGATCTGCTGCCTCGATATCCTCCTTGTTTTCGCGACATCCTTCGGCCTCGGCGACGCCCAGAGCCAGTTCCAACCATTCCAGGTGGGCCAGTTCCGGGGCATAGGGCAGGGTTAGCCGGAGCTGTTCTTGATGCGGGTTCAGGTAGGCCATGAATTCATCGGGAATCTGCCGAAAAAAAGGGCTGCGACAGGCGTGTTCGGCAATGAAAGCATCCCGCCAGTGCATATAAAAGCTTTCGCCGAGGCAGCGAATCCACAATGGAAAACAAGCCCGCAGTGCTGCATCAAAATTAGCAACCAGCAGCTCCCGGTAGAGGCTGGCAGCCTGGCTGTCAAAACTTTCCGGGCAGGGAGAATGGTCGGGGTCGCGCAGATGCGCGCTCAAGGCGCGGAGCTGTTCCTTGGGGCCTTGCCACTCATCAGGAAACATGGGGATTTTCTGGCGGACGGATTTTTTGCGCTTCCTGAAGCAGGAGGGGCAAGGGTGGGATTTGATTATCCCATTCCAGCAGGGTGGGTTTGCTGCCGAACAGTTCCCGACTGTACTGCAAGAGTGCCCACACGGCGGGGTCCACAGCCGTATCGTGGGTATCGATCAACCAGCCCTGCCCATGCCGCTGATGCCCGGCAATATGTTGATAAACAATGCTTTCTGCGGGGATGGCGCGCAAAAAGGCCCGGGCATCATAATGATGATTGCTGCTGTTTACATATAAATTGTTGAGATCCAGCAACAGGTTGCAGCCGGATTTGTGCAGCAGTCCGAGCAGAAAGTCCTGCTCGCTTAAGCTGCTCTCGGCATAATCCCCGTAATAGGCGGTGTTCTCTATGATCAGGGGCATTTTCAGGAAATCCTGAACCTGCTGGATGCGACCTGCGACATGATCCAGCATGTTTTCCGTCAGCGGGAGGGGCAGAAGATCGTAGAGCTGGCCATGGTCGGCACAAAAAGCCAGATGCTCGCTGTAGTAGTGAATGCCGTGTTCGCTGAGGAAGTCCTGTACGGCTGCAAAAATTCGGTGTCGAGGGGGTCCGGGCCGGCAATGGACAGCGACAGGCCGTGAGCAATAAAGGGATAGGCTTCAGTCAACCGGCGCAGCTGGCGCAGTGGGCGCCCGCCAAAGCCTATCCAGTTTTCCGGAGCCAGTTCAAAAAAGTCGATACCACTTCGGGGGTGGGCAAGCAAATCGTCCAGAAACTCCCGGCGCAAACCCAGGCCAATATCTTGATCAGACAGGCTGAAGGAGGGCATGGGGTTCAGCCTGTTGAAACGTACACAGAGAGTTTCTCCATTTTCCTGAAACAGGTGAGGCCAGCCGGGTGCAGAGACTTCATGGAGTTACGGATGTGGAGAATATGCTCAGGAAGCCATGGCAGACTTGTGCATTTTGCCCATGTATTGCTTGCCGCATTTCCCATCATGAGCCTTGATAGCCGCACTACTGACGCAATGCGCCTCCTGGGCTTTGGCATTGCCCGGTGCTTTGGGCGCCATCTTGTTCATGCGTTTTGAGCAATTGCCTTCCTGATAGCCCTTGCCAGACATTTGCGAACCCATCATCTGCGAGCAATTTCCTTCTTTCTTGGCGCTACTACCCATCATGGCGACAGGTTGCAAAGTGGCAGTACCAGCGGTGGCAGCCATGGCCGTAGCAGGCAGAGCGGTCAGGGACAGGGCGAAAGCAGAACCAAGGGCAAAAGAAGCGTAAATCTGATTTTTTTTCATGATGGTTACTCCACAAGGGTGTGCGGGTACGAACTGAGGCTGGATGCCTACAGGGTCATTCCTAATTTCTCACAGCACATGAAATCCCGCAACTTTATTGTAAGCAAAGGTAATCTGAATCAGCACCTGCTGCCCATTGGCCATGCTCAGACGCCAGATGCCGCTCTGGTATTTCCCCTCATTGAGGGTGGTGACGTAATTGGCCGTCCAGTGTTTTTGCAGGCCCAGCTTTTGATCCAGGCTGCTGGCCATTTCCTGGAAGCTCTGGGCGGAGGCCGCCGTCGTGAACTGTGCATCGGCGTTTTCTATCCAGAGTTTGAAATCCTGATGAACCAGAGCGGTCATCAGACGATCAAACTGTTTTTGGGTATTGCCAGGTGCGGTCACCACGCACTGGTTGGCACTGCCTGCCCAGGCATTTTGGAAAAGCGGTGCCGCAGTACCACACAATAATATGATCAGAGCCCGTTTCAGCATGATGTTTTCCTGTTTTCGACCGTGGTAAGTGAAATTTCAGAAACCAGATAAACTACAAGGGCTGAATTACCAGCGGCCCCGAGGCCAGTAGCCCCAACCTGGTCCGTACCAGCCCGGGTAAAATCCAAAGCCGGTACCCACAAAAACCTGTTGCTCCACTTGCGGACGGGGGGGTTCTATGGGCCATAAATACACGGTGCTGGCTTCCAGTCGGGGATAGGTATAGCTGAACTGTCCGACATTGTGGTGTTCAGTACCGGTGATCATGCCAATGAAAGTGACCTCACGGTCGGGGCGATAGAGCATGGGATCATAAAAGCCGGGGGCACAGGCCTCGAAGCGGCCGATATGGGCTTCGCCTTCTTCAGAATGTGGTCGGCCACTGTTGTACAGGGGTTCTCCCAATACCGTAAAGCAGGTTTGTTGTGCTTCAGGTTGGGTTTCAATGATTTTTCCACCCCAGCGCACTTGCTGACCATTGAAATTACCGCTTTGTGCAGCCATGGGGGTGATGTTCGGGAAAGTCCCGCTTACCGGGGTGACAGTGGCACAACCCGCAAGGCAGGTCGCACTGATCAGAAAAGTACAGAATGCCAGATGTTGCTTCGTCATGATGTTTGCTCCGCAAAACCGACTTGCCATTGACAGATGTTGACAGAGATGTTCCAGGAAGAGAATCCTCATTTTCCTGAATCTGTAGAGTATTTCTGAAGCACTACGCATCGGGGGCAGCCCCGATCACTCACAAATTCTAGCCTAGCGTGGAGTGCCCGGTCTACCATCATTTGCCTTGCTTTTACTGCCCCAGTAACTGACGGCAAAGAGGATGATGGCCATAATTAGCTCCTGGACGGCGGGAATCAGCCAACCCTTCGGCCAGGACTGCAGCAGGACCATGGCGATGGTCAGCACTCCCAGGAGAATCATGACACCGGCCAGCCGTGATAAAACCAGAAACACATTTTTGGCAGTGAAGATGCCAATTCCCCGCCGGAATCCGATGTTACGCAGAAAACGATCCAGTTTTTGCGGCGAGATCAGGTAAACCAACGCCAGCACCAGGAATAAAAGAATACCCAGTGCAATGATGACGCCAATGATACTCATGATGTTGACCATGGGCATGACAGTCTCTCCCCTGTGAATCTGTTGCCAGTATATCGGATATAGACTCTTTTGGACGCTAAAAGTTGTCTGTCACAAAAGACGCGTTGATTGCCCCTGTGCCGTAAGCAGTGCCACGGCCTTCTTGTCGAAGGAAACGAAGATTTCCCCGCCAAGCCAATGGCCTTCGTAGGCAATGACGCCATCGGCAAAGTCTCCGCCTGCGTCGAGCATCAGCAAGCCCGCCTCCACGGCAGGGCGGTTCAGTTCCACATTCGCGGCGGCCAGTAGTGCCCGGATCGCACTGGCCACGTCGGCTGGCTGGAAGCCGTAGACACGCAACAGCACCCAAACGAATTCGCACAGGCACGGCGTTGCTACCGCAATCAACTCGGCGTCGGTCAAGACTGCAGCGGCAACGTCCGCTTGCGCGGGATCGTCACGCACCACCGCCCGTACCAGGACGTTGGTATCGACCGCGACCTTCATGGCTTACCTGCCCAGCCTTGCGCGGCCGCCTCGTTGATTTCTTCGCTGGTGGCCACCTTCTGCGTCTTGCCCGCGAGCAGGCCGACAAAGCTGGCTATCGTCCCTGCGGGCCGTGCCGCCTTGAGCACGCCCCGACCATCAGGCAGCAAGTCCAACTCGATCTTGTCGCCAGGTCTGATGCCGAGGTGTTGCAGTACGTCCTTGCGAAACGTCACTTGTCCCCGTGCGGTAACGGTCAATGTGGTCATGGTGCTTTGCCCTCACAATTAAAGGTGAATGCGTTGCATGGTAATGCAAAAACGCCTTACTGTCCATGTCCGTCAAAAGACCATTAGCTGACCAAGCCGGACATCCAAATAGGCGGGTAGATGCACTGCGCGATGGGCTTGTTGTCAGGCAGCACTTGGGATTGGTCTTTATTTAACAGGGATCAGGACACCTCATAGGGTGCCTCTGTTCAGGCGGTGGCGAGCGTCAGGTGCCCGACCGGCGCAGACGCCGGCCGCACCTTGATTTCGATGTCATAGCCGAGGCGATTCAGGCAATCCATCAGCTTGCGCTCTGACAGGTTGGTGAAGTCTCCATGCATCATGCCCGACACCTTCGGTTGCGGGATGCCCATGCGCTTGGCGGCGGCTTGTTGCGTCAGGCCAAGGGCGCGCATCGCCTTCCTGATCTCGATCACCAGGCCGGTCTTGATCTTCAGTTTCTCGGCGTCGGGCAGTCCCAGATCGGCGAAGACGTTGCCCGAGCTGCGTTGAACCTCGACACCTTCAATGATTCGTTTTTGCATTGCGTAACTCCTGTGCCATTGCCTCGGCCACCTTCAGCCGAGCGCGGATGATGTCCATGTCCACCTTGGGCGTGGCGATCCCGCTTTTGCTTTTCTTCTGGAAGCAGTGCAGGACGAACACCGCTTCCGCGAACTTCACCGTGTAGACCGCCCGGTACGTGCCACCGGCATCGCCTTCGACGACTTCCAGCACGCCTGCGCCGCCGAAGCCCTTGAGCACCTTCGCCGCGTCGTCCTGGTCGCCCATCTGTGCCAGCGACAGCGCGTAACCGAAACGCCGACGCACCTCGGGCGGTAACGCCATCAGATCCTTGTAGCTGCTCGCGATCCATTCGAGCGGTTTTTCTTTATCGAGCATGAGGCAGTTTATATCTGTTCAGGTAATTAGGCAAACGCGACAGACATCAAAGTAGGTGTCGCCAAACTAATGTTTTGCGACACCTCTACACCAGTCGTCGGTACCACCCTCCTGCGGACCTCAAAATCATACCCCTAATCGCATAACTGGTAATCGCCTGCCAGAAAGCGCGCGAGGGCAGGACTTCATCAGAAATAGCTGTAAACAAGTTTGTATGGTTTGATAGACTTGTCTTGCCATCTCAAGATTTGGAGCATGCGAAATGCAACAACGCAGCAGAACATCTTTGTTTGAAGATCTGCTCAACCTGGCTGCCAGGCTGCCATGGTGGATAGATTTGATGATTGCTGTTTTCGCCTATATCGGGTTCCACCTGTGGCATGTGCATTTCCTGCACGAAATGCGTCAGCTGAATAAGCCGATACCCGTATCCACCAACCCCGCAGCGGCCATACCTAACGCCGTAAACGCAGGGATGACTCGTGGCGGCATCGTGGTCGGAAATATGGTGACAGAAGTGTTCCAATATGCCGTGCCCGGGTTGTTCGTGATCGGTAGTATCTCGTCAGCCATCAGAGAGCAGAAAATGAAACGCAGAAAATGGGATGGAACGCCGTGAAACCGGATTTGGGTATTTTTGCCCAAACCGAAAAATCAGACTATTCCAGAACCTCGCCAGTTCATGGCGGCAACAGCATTGCGCGGGGGTGGCCCCATACACCCGGCGATTTCACACACTATGACCACTTACTCAGATACAGTATGCAGCGGTTACAGCGTCTACGGCATCTAAAACATGCATGCCATCAGAAAAATAAACTTTGATTATCTGGATGTTAACGAGAATGATAGTGTGCCGCCTGCACTAGTGGGATATATGCGTCAGCAGAGAACATGGATGTTAATCAGCAGTATTCGTTAACCACCTGACAGCATCTGGGTTTTACCGCGCCATGGCGTGGAAAGCTAATCACTGTGGAAAACCGACTAATCCCAAGTGCTGTTTGACACCAAGGAAGAAAAATGTGGGAAAATCTGAGGTCCCGCAATTGGGCTGAAGGCCCTTATTCCTTGCTGGCCATCAGCAGGTTTTCTATGCGTCGGTCGGGAATCAGCCATAAGAAAGCGACGCCCAGATAAAGTAGCTTGCCAACGGCGGGTGACCACTGCGAGGAAACAATACCTATGAGATACAGGACAGGAGAAATTTTCCCTTTCCAGTCCCGACCCACGGCGCGGCGCAGGGTGCTCGCTCCGGCGGCAATGATCCGTTGCTGCAGGATGAAATAGGCCATGGCCGCCATGAAAAGCACAACGCCGTATAATTGGGTGGGTACGGTTGCGTAGTGGTTTTCGCCCATCCAACTGGTTACAAAAGGAAAAAGAGATAACCAGAAGAGCAGGTGGAGATTAGCCCAGAGAACTCCGCCGGTGACTTTGCCGCTGGCTTGCAGCATGTTGTGGTGATTATTCCAATAAATACCGACGTAGATGAAACTCAACACATAGCTGAGGAAAACCGGCAGCACGGGTAATAATGCTGCCAGATTTTCTCCATGGGGAACCCGCATTTCGATGACCATGATGGTAATGATGATGGCGATGACGCCATCACTGAAGGCTTCCAAGCGATTTTTGCCCATGTTTTTCTCCCTGACTGTCTGAATTTTTGCGATCAGTCAGGGCATATTAGGCAGTATCCCTGCGTCAGGGAATAATTTGGTTAAATATCTCCCCAATCAGGTTCAGCCAGACGGTATTGGTTTTCTTCATATTGATAGCGCCGTTCCCAGGGACGCGGGGTCAGTTCTTCACCGGTCTGCTTGATAGCCAGTACCTGATGCAGGGCTGACCAGTTCCGCCAGAAGGCATAGGCACAGCCCGCCATGTAAATGGCCCAGATTCGGTAACGTTTTTCACCGACCATGGCGACCGCTTCGTCCTTGTGGGCTTCGAGGCGATCTACCCAGTGAATGAGGGTCTGGGCATAGTGAGGACGCAGGTTTTCCACATCGATGACTTCCAGGTTCTGCCCGGCCATATCTCGAACCACCCGCCAGAGATGGGGGATTTCGCCGTCGGGGAAGACGTATTTATCCATGAAATCACTGCCGGAGTGGTGCCCGCCTTCATCATCCTGCTGGCTGGCGGTTATACCGTGATTCATGACCCAGCCGCCTTCTTTCAGCACGCGATTGATGACCTCAAAATACTCGGGGAGCTTGGCTCTCCCCACATGCTCGAACATGCCGACCGAGGAAACCTTGTCAAAATGATCGCGTTCGGGAATATCCCGATAATCCTGCAAGCGGATCTCGACGCGATCGGCCAGTCCTTTCCTCTCGATCCGCTCTTTTGCGAAGGCAAACTGTTCTTCGCTGAGGGTGACGCCTACCCCCTGAATACCATAGTGTTTGGCTGCCCAGGTCAGCAGTCCACCCCAGCCACAGCCAATATCCAGGAGTTTTTCACCAGGCTGCAGGTGGAGTTTTCGGCAGATATGGTCGAGTTTCTGCTCCTGGGCGGTATCGATGTCTTCCTTACCGGTTTTGAAGTAGCCACAGGAGTACACCATGTTGCGATCCAGCCAGAGCTTGTAGAAGTCGTTGGAAACATCGTAATGATAGTGGATAGCTTCCTTGTCCTTGGCTTTGCTGTGCAAGGCCTTGTGGAGAATGCCGGTTTTGGGCTTTTTGGCGGGAAACGCATCGCTTAGCCCTTCAGCTACCGCGAGAATATCCTGATAACGTCCATCTATGCCGATGTCTCCTTCCACATAGCCTTCACCCAGGACGTCGAGGGCGCTGCCGGTGAGCAACTGAGTGATGATTTTGGCCGATTTGAGGTGCATGGTGACCAGAAAATTTTCATCAAATAGATACTCGTGACCATCCCAAAAGAGCACTTTCAAGGGTAAGACCTTGCCATTCAGCCCTTTTTTGACATGTTCGAGGAAGGTGGTTCGTAAGTCTTTCACGAGATAACTCCTTTTTTCAGATGAATTTCGGCAAGTTCCGGGTACGCATAGAACTGCCACTATGGTTTAATTATAGAACAAAGCATTTACTCCCAGACTTCACGGGGATCCTGCGACAATGATCAACACCAGTACCAGGGCGATCAGGATGTAGCTGGCATAGGTATTGACCCGGCCTTTGTGCATTTTGGCCAGTAATGCGGCAATCCGCATGGCGCTTTGAATAACAGGTTGAATCACCAGGCGTTCGGAGATGTTGGTGATGATCTGGTGATAGCTGCGGGTCAGCACAAAAGCACCCTGACGTTCTTCTTTTTCTTCCATCAGTGGATGAAAAAATCCCTGAAAGACAGCCCGGACCGGCGCGGCAAAAGTGGTGGCCGTGTACGTCATTTCCGGGCGCAAGCGTGTCAGTCCGGCATCCCAGAGGGTGTTGCGGCTGACCTGATGTTTACGGCGACGCAGGCCGCGCGCCAGCACCCATACCGTTCCGAGCATGAATATCAGCACAAGAAAAGTCAGTAACGTGGACATGGCATAGACCACCGGTGCGTTGCCCTGATTCAAATGCATGACCACGAGGCTGCGTAGCGGCAGGAAAGTCGCTCCCAGATTGGCGCCGATGGGATCCAGGGCGTGCCTTACGGCCAGGGGAACCTGGCTGGGCATCCGGAAAAAATCGGGCACGAGGGAAGCGGTAGGATTGGCCCCCAGAAGGGGGGCTGCCAGACGGGACAGAACGGGCAGGATCAGGGTGGCCGCAAGGCCCAGCAATAAGGCGAGCAGGGCCAGCAAGCCCATGGGTATGACCACAGTCAACGGTGCTTTTTTTGCCGCGCTGGCATGGGTGGAACGGGGTAATCCCATCAGAGCGCTGCCGGGGAGCATGATAAAGCAGGTCAGAGCCAATCCCGAGGTGAGGGCCAGCAAGGCCCCGGACAGAGCGAAAGTGATCCGCACGGGAATGTCCGGTATTTCCACCACGCGCAGCAACGACTCCAGCAATAACCATTCACTGACAAAACCGTTGAAAGGAGGCAGGGCGGCAATCGCAAAAGCGCCGAGGAGAAAAAACGTGCCCAGAGCGGGTAGCCGCTTCATCAGGCCGCCCAGTTCATCCAGATTATGGGTGCCGGTGCTGGCGTCTATTCCCCCGGCTCCAAGAAAAAGCAGGGTCTTGAAGGTCGAGTGATTGATCATGTGATAGAGGCCGGCGACCATGCTGGCACCCCCCAAAAGCGGATGTCCATAGGCGGCAAAGGTTAGCCCCGCACCTATTCCGGCAGTGGCAATGCCCATGTTTTCCACAGAGCTCTGGGCCAGTAGGCGCTTCATGTCTTTTTCGACGAGGGCGTAAATAATGCCGATGAGCGCGGTCAGGGCGCCGCTGCTGAGAATGATCAGGCCAAGTTGCGGCAGGTGCAGGGCTATGGGTGCGTCAATGCGTAAAAATGCATACAGCCCCAGATTGAGCGTAGCCCCTGAGAGGATCGGGGAAGTGGAACGCGGAGCGGTGCCGTGGGCGGCGGGTAACCAGACATTGAGGGGGATGATGCCGGCTTTCATGCCGAATCCGAAAAATGCCAACAAACCCGCGACCATCAGCAGGGTCGGTGACATTTCCGGAACGGCACTGGCTATCGCTTCCAGTTGTGGAGAACCCGCAGCGGCGGCCAGTAACAGCAGACTGACCAGACCCGCAAGACTGCCCAGCTCGGATAAGGCGAGAGTCAGTAATCCAGCGGCAACAGGCTTGCTCTGCCGGGTTTCAAAGGTGATCAGACCCCAGATGGCCAACGCTGCCAGCTCCCAGCAGAAGATAAACGCAGCAATGCTGGCTGCCGAAAAAAAACCGATCATACTGGCGAGAGTCAGCATGACAATGGTCAGAAACAGCCCCCTTCTTGCGCTTGGATAAAGATTGGCATCGTGGGTCACGAAGGGGAGGGCGACGGCAAAAACACTGGCAGTGATGAGAATCAGCAGGCCGCCCAAGGGGGTTTGTACAAAATCCAGGGGACCGATGACCGGTAGCTGAAGGCTAATAAGCTGCTGATTGCGTACTGAGGCAATAGCCATGACACCTTGAATGCCTGACACAATACAGGCTGTGCTCATCAACACCCAAGCGAACAGGGCCGGTATGCGACGGCCGGGAATGAACGCCAGGATCGGACCGGCCGCAAAGAGCAGAAACGCAATGATGTAGAGCATCAGGGCTGTTCCTCCAGGGAGGCTGGAGCCACCCGTCCCACCAGACTCAACAAGCCGTGAATGATGGCGAGAGGCGGGGGTGGACAACCGGGCAACCATAAATCGACGGGAATGATTTTTTCCAGTCCGCCGGCACAGGCAAAGCTTTCCCCGAAAATGCCGCCATTGATGGCACAGGTGCCCATGCCCATGACTCTTTTGGGGGCAGGCATGGCGGCGTAGGCCTTGAGGATGGCAGTACGCATGGCATCGGTGATCGGACCCGCCACCAGGAGCACATCGGCGTCACGCGGGGTCGCGGTCACAAAAATACCGAGACGGTGAAGATTATAAGGGGGGGCATCGACCAGTCGGACTTCATTGACACAGGCCCCGCAGGCTCCTGCATCAATATATAAAACATGCAGAGAAGTCGAAAAGCGCGATCCCAGAACGGGCTGCGCAGAGGCTGTAGAAGCACCCCAAGCGAAATCCCGGGACCAGGGAAGGGCATGAGAACCTGTCCGGCAGCGTTGGCAATGAATGCAGCGGGAAAAATCCACCGCCACACCATGGTCAGCGGTCTCCCGTTGCTTGACGACTTGCAGGGCCTGGGTCGGACATTGTGCAGCACTTTCTTCGGGGTGCAGGCTCTGCGTCGCTCGCGGTCGTCCCGGGGTGATGCCGGCACTTTCCTCATCGCCATCGGGCCAGGATGTCGTGCTTATGCCTCTTTTCAATCCATAATAGGGCCAGAAGCTCATCAGCGATCGTTCTCCGCTACGGACAGGCCCCAGGTGGCCAGAATGATGGGAAAATCCTGGAATGCCGCCCCTTCAATGGCGCGTTCGAAGGCGTGCCAGTTTCTGAAGCCGGGTGTCCCGAGGCGCAGGCGCGTGATCAAGCCGTCTGCAGTGCAGCGCAGCCAGTGAAAAGTGGCGCCTGAGGGCGCTTCTACCCAGGCCAGGGCATGTCCTTCGCGCACCGGGCAGGGACTGTGTATGGGGCCGTCTGGTAAAAAGGGCAGCAAATCGAGGATCAGTTTGACGCTGATCCGGCTTTCGGCAAAAAATACCCGTAAGCGGGCGTAGCCATCGCCTTCTTCTTCCAACGGAACATCAGGCGCCAGGAATCCATACTGTCCATAAGGTAAATTGCGCCGCAAGTCGATGTTTCTGCCCGAGGCCCTGGCGATGGGGCCGACTACCCCGTAAGTTTTGGCCATCTGGCTGTCGAGCGTACCCATTTCTTCGATACGATCAAGAAAGCTGGAGCTTTCTTCCAGGTGCTGTTCCAGCGCACGCATGCGCTGATCGATGGCAGGCAGATTGTGGTGAAGTATTTCGAGAGCGTCTGTATTCAGATCTTCGCGGAGTCCTCCCGGCGTCAGGACGCCAAAAAAATAGCGATGTCCACACAGTCTGGCGCTGAGTCTGAGCAAATCTTCGACGATGCCTTGGGCCAGGGCCTTGGCCACGGACAGGGCCGTGGATCCGGCAATTTCGGCAATGTTGGCGGCATGATGACGGATGCGCTCCAGCTCGGCGAACACCATCCGCAATTGTTCGGCGCGGGGAGGTGGCTGACACGCGCCAATTTGTTCCAATGCCTGACAATAAGCCCAGCCATGGGCAAAGGCGGCAGCACCGGCAAAGCGTTCGGCCAGCAGCAGGCCCTGATCGACCGTGCGGCCTTCGGCAATTTTTTCGACCCCGCGATATTTGTAAAACAGTCGGGTATGGAGATAGCGGATCTGCTCACCCGGCGTTTCGAGCAGCCACAGCCCGGATTCATTGAAATCTCCCCAGACCGGACCGATGGGAAAAACGATAGCCCCTTCTTCCTGTAAAAGTCGGGGCGGCGCCCATTCTGCGCCAGTGCCATGGACATCCGGACGTTTGCCGCCGTCAAACTGGCGGCGCATGGGGTCCATCCCTTCCGGCCAGTCATCATCGTGCAATACAAAATCGCCCAGAAAGGGGTGACCGCTGAACCGCAGCCCATACAAATCCCAGGCCTCGCGTTCGTGCCAGTCAGCGGCGTGAACGGTATCGCTGATGGCCGGTAATTCTGCCCCCGCCTTGACGGCGACCTTCAGCTCGATCAATTTACCGGTGGCAGGTAGATAAAACAGATAATGCACCGTCAAATTTTCCTGATCGGCAAGTTCTTCCACCAGCAGGGTGGCAAATTCGGCCTCTTCTTTTTCCAGCAGATATCGGGTCAGCTTGGGTAACTGTTCTGCTGGACACATTATCTGTAACCACTGTTCGGAATGTTCGTGCCAGGACAGTGCAGAGTTGCTGTGCAGCACGGCTTGCAGTTCTATGGAAATACTCACCCTTGCACCTCCAGCAACTGCGCTGCTTCATGCACCAGATGAGCCAATGGTGGGGGAAGATAAAAGCCAAAAACCAGAACCGGGATAAAGGCAATGGCCATGGCCGCCAGGCTGCTGCGGGGAATTTTTATGGCAGGGGAGGGCTCATTCTGGGCCGTATCCGGTGTACCAAAGGCGATACGCGTAGCCTGGTAGGCCAGGGCAATGAAGGCGATCACTATAAAGATGGTCAGCAGGCCGGTGGGCAGATACTGACCGCTGCTGTAGCCGGTATCGAGAATTTCAAATTCCGACAGGAAAAGGGCAAAAGGCGGGGCGCCGGCAATGGCCAGGGTGCCCAGAATCAGCGCCCAGCCAACTGCCGGAGAACGGCTGATCAGCCCCCGCACCTTGGCAATTTCCTGGGTGCCAAAAATGATGCCGGCCAGGCCTGCCGCAAAAAAGCAGAAAGATTTGGTAAAGCCGTGGGCAAACAGTTGATAGAGGGTGCCCTGCTCATGAATAGCGGCGCCAATGCCGCAGGCAGTGAGGATGATGCCCATGTGTTCAATGGTCGAATAGGCGAACATTCTTTTGAAATCATGTACCTGTATCAGCATGAAGGCGGCGCTGCCGACGGTGATGAGTCCGGCGGTCATGTACCAGGCGGCTGGATCATGGATACCTGGATTGACCGCGAGTGCCGGATAGATACGTAACAACATGTAGAGGGCTGCGCTGGTTTCAACCCCGGATAACACGGCGCAGACCGAAGCGGGAGCCTGACTGTGGGCATCAGGGAGCCAGGTGTGCATGGGGACCAGACCGGTTTTGGCGCCAAAACCGATCAGCCATAATACAAAAGCCAGGAGCAGCAAAGGCGCCGACATATGGGGTGCGGCTTTCAGCAAGCCGTCCCAGGTGGGAGCCTGTCCGGCGGCATGGGTTCCATAGTACAGCATCAATACCCCGAGCAAGGCGATCATGGCCCCCATACTGGTCAGAGCCACATATTTCCAGGCGGCTTCCAGCGCTTCGGCGCGATCTTCATAAGCCACCAGAAATGCCGAAAAAACGGTGGTGAGCTCAATGGCAATCCACATGAGGGCCAGATTGGCTACCAGAGGGACGGCCAGAATGACCAGGGCAAAAACATTCATCAGCGGAAAATACTGGCGGTAACGCGGTTCTGCGGCGTCTTTGGCCTGTTCCTGTTGGCGGGCCCACAGGTAACCGATGGCATAAAGGGAGGAAGTAAAGTAAACAAAGCTCACCGGCAGCAAATACAGGGCACCCAGAGCGTCCAGATAAAACAGGCCATCGCTCCCGCTCAAGGGACCATGGGCTTCTACCTGCCAGGCTGCGGAAACCGCCAATAGCAGGGTAATAAAAGCGGCGAGCACACTGAAATAAGGTGCGGAACGCTGGTTTGCCAGGGCGAGCAAAGCGCCGCACAGGGGCACAAGCAGGATCAGTGCGGGCAGCCATTCAGTGTTCATGGAGCTTATCCAGAGTGCCCACGCGCGTGGAGCCGGTAACCCGGCGAATGCTGCGAATGAGTAGGCCAATCACCAGGGCGACAATGGGCACGTCCACCGCAGCGGCAATTTCGGCAATGACGGTCAGATTATGCACAATGGCGATGGAACCAAAAAAAGCACCATTTTCCATGATCAGCAGACCCATCATTTGCGCCACACTTTCGCGCCGCAAGGCCACAGTAAAGGCTCCCCACAGTACCATAATCAAACCCGTAGGCAGATTGATAGCGGCAAAGGGAACGTCATGCAATGTGGGTAAAACCGGGGCAACCGCAAACCAGCCGACCAGGGCAAAAACGGCGGCAACCAGGACCGAAGCAGGAATTCCCAAGGCCTGGTCCACTTCGCGGCGACCATAGACTTCTTCCCCGGCAGCCCAACGCAGTACCAGGGGAACGGCGATAACCTTGGTGACAAAAGTGATCAGGGCTACCCACAGCAGGTTGACCGTATGCAAGGCATCGGCAAGCACCAGGGCGGAAAGTGTCAGGGCGACCGACTGGCCCATGAAAAAGCGCAGGGAGGCGAGCATCTGGCGGGAGACCATGACGCCCAGTCCAAATACCACAAATAGCGCTGCGACGGATCCGGCAATACTGAGCATGATCGGACTGACGGTGATCATCAGGCAATTCCCGTCAGCCGGATGCTGACTGCAAAGAGGCAAATGATGAAAGCCACGGCGAGAAACTCGGAAATTCTGAACAGCCTTAGCTTCGCGAGGGTGGTTTCCACCAGGGCGAGAATGATGACAAAAGCCAGCAGTTTGAGCAGAACCAGACCCATTGCCGCCATGACCGTGGTCCAATGCGTGCTTTGGGCCAGTCCCCAAGGGGTGACGAGCACATTCACAAACACCAGCGCCAGCACCATGAGTTTGTTGGCCCCACCCCATTTCATCAATGCCGCGCTGGTCCCGGAATACTCCAGCCCTTTGGAATGGCCGATCATGGCGATTTCTACTTTTCCTGCTGGACTATCTACCGGAATACGGCCCTCATCGGCCAGTATCAACAGGAAAAAAGCGAGTATCACCATAAAATGGGCGGGCTGTAACATGCTGGCCCATGATGCCCCCCAGGTGGCAGTCACAAAATAAGGAATGGTGCTGTTGGCAACGTAAGACACGCTGAAAAACACCATGATGAAAACGGGTTCGGCGAGAAAACCTACCATATGGGTCCGGCTGGCGCCGACGGCGGCATAAAGATTGCCCGTATCCATGCCGCCCAGGGCCACAAAAAAACCGGAAATGGCCATGAGGAAACCCACGGCAACCATATCTCCCATAAAAGCAAAAAACAGGGGATAAGCCGTCAGAGCTGGTATCAGTAACACGACGAAGAGAGGCATCACAAAAGCGACAATGGGGGCAAAGCGGAATACCCAGGTAGACTGTTCAGAAATGACTTCATCCTTGGCAAAAAGCTTCCAGATATCGCGATAAGTCTGCCAGACGCTGACGCCACTTTTTCCCTGGATGATTTCTTCCAGACGGTGCAGTACGCCTTCTACCAGTGGCGAAAATAGCAGAATGAAACCGACTTGCCAGAGATTTAGCACCAGATGGGTCCAGAGTGCGCTCATGACAGCCCTACCTTGTAACCCAGGGCGGCCAGCAGGTCACCAATCCCCATCAACCCCAAAGCCCATTTCCAGCGCGCTCCCTGCACCCATTGACCCAGGGTAAGTCCTACGCCCAACAAGACAATATTGGCCGTCGCGAGAGGTAAAAAAATCCATCGGGGAAAGAGAACGGCCACGCTGAGCGGAGCCGCAGCGCCCATAAAGCTGCTGGCTGTGGCAATGCTGGCCATGTACCAGGAATCGCGCAGGGTTTGCAGACCCAATTGGCTTTTTTGCAGGTTTCTCGCGGAACGCATGTTGAGTTGTTTGGCCATATGGACCAGATCGTTTCTGAGCCCGGCATATTCCGCGACCCACAAGGGCAGAAAGCCTGATGCGGAAGTGATGATCCCAATTCGTAAAGCCTGCCAGACGTCAACGCCACCACTCATCATTTTTTGGCTGGCGAGTACCAATGCAGTGCAGGTGCCATCAGCGAGCCCCAGAACAATGGGAAATATTTCCCGTGTCGAGATTTTCATTTGCTGGCTCGTCGTCGATATTCGACCATGCGCTCGCCTACTACCAGTTCTTCAATGCCATGTACTGCCGCCCCGGCGTGTTCAATGGCCTGGATCAGGTTGTTCAGATCAATATTATCGCCTTCCACATTGATCAGCGTGCCGACGGTTTCCTGGTCTACTTCTTCGACAGAAATATTGAAAGCTTCTACCCCGGCAACCCGATCAATGGCAGCGGCAATGTCCTGCAAACTGGGCTGGGCAAAAGCCTTGTCTACATCAAGAACTACTCGACGAATACGCATCTTATACCACCCCGCTTAACAAACCGGTTTGCGCAGAATCCATTCGATATCCTCAATAATATCTCTATAACTGCAGGGATGTTGATAGTGACCAATAAATTCGCAATCCGTTTTGACGGATTTCTGGAGAGAAGAATGTAAAATCATGGGCAGAACATGGGCTGTTCCACTGGCGCATATCCACAAATCTACACCAGACCGTGAGTATTCTTCGGCTTTTCGGGAAACTCGGGTGGCCAGCGCTTCTACCGATTGCTTCAAAACTATGGGCTGTTTTGGACGCAAATTTGGTACTGTAAAAGATTGCGATGATGACAAATTACCCTCCACATGCCAAACTTTAATTCGGTCAATGTAGAAGTCATCAGCCACAAAGGCGGTTATTTGGTGGACTTCATCACCATCAATTAATTGTACAAAATTAAATCATTTCAGTCAAATTTAATTCCCCAAATTATACTACAGTATATATTAAAATTCACGATAATACGGACAGCTTTTCGACCGCTGAAACCCTGACGGCATGCGCGGGGTGATGGCTGAGTTTCTCCAGTGCTTCGCGTTTTTCTGATCCGGACGGAAGACGTTCAATGGCATCCAGCACTGCCATACCCTGAACGACATCCACGGGATACCGGGCCGCACAATCGGCCAGAGGGCCCGCCGCTTCCGGACGCTTCTGGTTAGCCAGGCTGAGAATGGCGCCCATCCGTACTTCAGAATGGGGGTTGCGCAGAGCCCAGATCAGTCGATCAAAATAGGGCGTTTCCCGCTCCCAGCGTTCAATGTCACGGCCACATAGCGGACAGATGACACTGCCAATGGGAATTTCGGCATAACAGAGCGGACAGTAGTGATGATTCATGCACAGCCGCAGTCGGCTTCCCAGCGTAAAATATGATTACCGGGAACCAGCTCCAGCAGGTGTGGCATCACCGCATCCACGGTTTCCGGCTCATCAAAAAACTCCAGGACCAAAGGTAGATGGACATTCAGGCGCAGAACATCATCAGCATGGACCACTCCTTTGCTGCCAAAGCCGGCAATACCGCGAAAGGCCGTCACGCCATGGACTTTGTACTGATCATGGAGCATGCGAAATATTTCCTCCATCAGGTTATGACCGCCATGTTTGTCGCCTTCTTTGATGTAAATTCGCACTACAGAAACGCTGGTCATGATTGTTACTCCTCTCAGATACTGCGGGATATCCAGGCACCGGCAAATGCCGCTGCCACACACAGGAATAGTGAAGCAAACATGTAAATCAGAGCCTTGACGGTATCGCCATTTTCAAACAGTACCAGGGTTTCCAGGGAAAATGTCGAGAAAGTGGTGTAGGCACCCAGACCGCCGGTGAGCATGCCGGTACGCAATTCCGGACTGAGGGAAATGCGCTCCAGGGTTTCAAAAAACAAAAAACCCATGATGAAGCAGCCCATGATGTTGATGCTCAGTGTGGCCCAGGGGAAATCTCGTCCAAATACGGTTTGCACCAGCAAACTCTGACCATATCGAGCCCAGGCACCCAATACTGCAAATATGGCAATGAAGCCGAAGGTGGCAAACATTTCTACTCCTTAACTGAATTAAATATAAAAAACACTCGCAAAAATGATAATCAGCAATAATCCTATATAAGCCAGATAAGCATTCAAGGAACCATTTTGCAGAGCCAGTCCGATGCGATCACTCAAAAACTGAATGAAGCGCACAATCGGCCGGAATAACCAGGGACCGAATACCGGCGCTTGGCTATAATCAAAATGCAGTTCCCGCACAAAATAATTACGTTCCGTATGGCTTCTGCGGGTGTTGGTACTGGGTCGATACACAAAGCTGTAAAATTCCCGCAAGGCATTGGAAAAAGCCAGGGCGGTCACTGCATTATTGGCCGGAATCTGCCGCAGACCATGTCCCCAGACCGGCACCCGTTTGCGGCCCTGACGGAGATGACTCCAGCCCAGCAGCGCCAGGGGAATGAGCGACAACAATAGGCCCATCAGCAGCAACAGCGGCGGGGAAATAAAGGCGAAATGGAAGCGCAGGGGAATCAGAATCGGCCCTTTCACCATGGCCTGCAGAGCGGCCGGTTCGGCTGGCCAGTTGTCCTGGGCGAGGAAACCCAGCGTCCAGGGCAGGGCTGCGGCATAGGCCAGCACCAGCAAGCCGAGACCGAGAATCGGCCAGCGTCCGGAAACGGGTTGATGATTTTCCTCACGGCCCAGAAGGCCCAATCCAAACACTTTGATCATGGTGGCCAGGGCGATGGCGGCAGTCAGTGCCAGGCCGGCGCCACCGAGGGCCAAAGTGACCCGGGCAGCAGAGCTGCTCAGGTGAAAATCCTGGAATACGGTCTGGAATAAATACCATTCACCGGCAAAACCGGCCGTGGGTGGCATGGCGGCCAGGCTCATGGCACCCAGCAGCGCACCGATGCCGAGAGTCCAGGGAGCCATTGCCAATAGCCGGCTTTGGGCAATGACATAGCTTCCCCGGACACCGGCAACCCGGTCCGCGCTGAGCATCATGCTGCCCTTGGCGAGACTGTGACCACCCAGATGGATGAGTCCTACGGTCCATGCCAGGGTAGAGAGCATGGTGAGCCCATCCGCCCGGAACAGGGACGCCGCACCCAGGGCAACCACGGCGAGTCCGGCATTTTCAGCGGTGGAAAAAGCCAGCAGACGCCGCCAGTCTTCCTGTTGAAAGGCATATAAAATGGCGAGAATGGCGGTGATAGTTCCCAGGGCCACCAGCAAAATACCGGTGCCGGTCGCACTGCTGCGCGGTAACCAGTCGAGCATGGCCCTCCCTAGGGCAAAATAGGCGACATTGAGCACAATACCCGACAGCAAGGCTCCGGAAGCACCACTGCCGCTGCCATAAGCGCCGGGATACCACTCATAGAAGGGCAGGATGCCGAGCTTGGCGCCAAAACCGATGATAAAGAGAATGGCAATACCGAAGGCGGCGGATCCATAGCCTGCCCATGCGCCCGCCCAGCTGGCAAACTCCGTGTTGTGGGCGCCAAGCAAAAGCAGGCAGAGCAGCAGGGCGACAGCACCTACCTCCAGCAGGGCCAACATGTATAAATTGGCCTGGCCACCTTTTTCGTCTTGCTGCAAGCCGTCGGCCAGAAGCATGATCGCACCGCCGAAGCTTAGAAATTCCCAGGCGATCAAAAAAGCAATGCCTTCCTGCAGGCCGGCAATGCCCAGGCATCCCAGCAAGGCGAGACCCGCCCCGGACATCCAGATACCGGGATTTTTGGCGCGGCTCGGCGACAGAAAAGCTGCTAGTGCGGCGAGCCCCCCCCAGAATATCAACCAGGCAGCCGCTGCTTGCAGGTGCCAGGTGACGGTAATGTCACCCAGTGACCAGAGCTGACCGGAGCTGTTTCCGGACGAAAGGCTGAGAACGCTGCCCGACAAGGTGGCCAGGGTGCCGATAATGAGGGCAATGCGCGCGCCTGGGGCCAGTCGCAGCAGGCCCAGGACGATGGCCAGGACAAAAAATCCGGCTGCCAGCAGAAAACTATTCAGCATATTGGCCTCCGCTGACACGTTGGGGCATGCGCTCCAGTAACAGCAGTAGTGCATGGATCAGGGCGGCGGGATTGGGTGGGCAGCCCGGCAGCCAGATGTCCACAGGAAGAATTTTTTCCAGTCCTGATCCCCCGGCATATCCGCCATCCATGGGCGCTCCCGAAACCGCGCAAGTGCCGGTGGCGATCACGCTGCGGGGTTCGGGCATGGCTTCCCAGGTCGCCAGCAGCACGTCGTGCATGGGCGCCGTCACCGGACCCGTCACCATGAGCAGATCGGCGAAGCGTGGGGAAGGGGTAAAGAAAATGCCGAGACGATGCAAGTTGTAAAAAGGATTATCCAGGGCGCTGATTTCCGCTTCGCAGGCATTACAGGAGCCGGCGTCCACATGGCGGATATGCAGGCTGCGCCGCTGGCTGGACGCAATGCGTTTGCGCAGGTGTTCCGCCTCATGACTTTCCAGAGCCGCTGACCAGGTCAGGTCGCTGCGCTGGCGAACGCCAAAGGCCCAGTCATAAGAGCTCTGCATGGCGCCTTCGGGACATTCTTCCACGCAACGCTGGCAGACAATGCAGCGTCCGTAATCAATGACCGGTTCAGCCTCTATCTGATGAATGGCCTGGGTAGGGCAACTGTTGACACAGAGGTCGCAACCGCTGCGGCATTTATCGATATCCAGACGCGGCATGCCGAGGACGCCCTCCTGCCCGTCGGAACCGCTGTGTGGCCAGCGGGTGGCGGCTTTGCCGGCTTTGAGTCCTGTCCAGGTCCATAGAGGCATGATTTTCTCCTAACGGTCGCAGCCGGCAATGGTGAGGCCGAAGCTGGCTTCGTTGATGGCGTAATCCATCATGTTGGTACCATGTACCGTCAGCGGGAATACGCGCCAGTTGGAAAATGACGGGGATTTGATTTTGACCCGTTGCAGTCGCCTGTCACGGATGCGCACGGCGTACATGAGTGTGCCCCGGGGGGTTTCCGCCCAGCCGAGGCCCTGCTGCTCTCCTGGAGGTGGCGCATATTCCGCCTGTACCGGACCGGCTTTGAGACGTCCGGATGCCTGCACCAGTAAGGCCAGGGCTTCGCGCAGGGATTCGGCGCGAACCTCGCTGCGCGCCATGGCATCCCCCTTCTCGCGGACGGGTACGTTAAAACGCAGCTTGTGATAAGCCGCATAGGGGTGATCCCGGCGTAAATCCCGGTCCAGCCCCGAGGCGCGGGCGACCGGGCCGGTAGCTCCCTGATCGAAGGCGGCTTCCCGGGAAAGTATCCCGGTGCCCATCAGGCGGTCCAGATGGGTCGCAGTCTGATGCAGACGATGCAGGTAAGCTTCGCCTTCGTCGATGATGCCTTCCAGGGCGCTGGCCAGATGTTCGGCGGCTAGATCCCGCCGCAGGCCACCCACGCAGAGCAGGCTGCGCAAATAGCGGGACCCCGTCAATTGGCCCGCCAGTTGTTTGACTCGCTCTTCCATCAGAAAGCCGGTGGCGGCCCCGACTTTGAGGGTGGTGGTTTTGGCCAGTTGGCCAAAATAGTGAAAATGATTATACAGTCGCTCCAGTTCCACAATGATGACGCGCAGCAGCTGCGCCCGCAGCGGTACTTCAATGCCCCAGGCATTTTCCACCGCCTGACAGTAGGCCAGGGCGTGACAGGCACTACCCACCCCCGATACCCGTTCAGCCAGATAGACGCTGCGCACGGCATCCTGCCCCGCAAAGCGTGCTTCCAAGCCCCGATGTTTGAAAAACAGCCGGGGATGATAATGAAGAATGGCCTCGCCAATGTAGGAGTAGTGGAATTCACCGGTTTCCACCACATCGCCACGTACCGGCCCCCAGTACAAATCCTGTACCTGATCACTCTGCACTTCGGGCATGCTGGGGGGCTCGTAACCTCCATGCAAATGACCTTGCAAATGGCCGTCTGCAGTCGTTCGGCCCAGAGGCGGCGGGGAGATGCTGAAACCTTCATGAATGATCAGGGGAAAGGGCTCGGGATGTCCGCTGAACTCAAGGCCACCCAGATCGTGCATTTCCCGTTCATACCAGCCTAAAAGCGGGACTACAGCAGCCAGGGAAGGCAGCGTATCGGTACCCCGCACTTCCAGCAGCACAAATTCCGCCTGGCCTTTTTGGCTGAGTAAATAACGGACCACACATTCCTGGTCCTCCCAGTCATGCCAAGCCATCAAAAAGCGCATCTGCTGATTCAGACATTCCCTGGCGACATCTACGAGTTGATCTACCGTAATCAGTCGGGTGCTGCACGAACTCAATGAACTCTCCATACTCATGGCTGCACCAGAAAGGCATGTTGAAAAAATCCCCACAATCCGGTGGGCCACCACAAGCCCAACACCAGTACCGGGATCAGTGCCAGCCACATGGGCAGAGTATTCCAGAGAGAGAGTTTCAGGGTCGGCGCCGTATCGGGTTCGGGTTCCGGTCCCCAGATCATCCGCCGGAAATGATTCATGAAAGCGGTAAAAATGAGAATGAGCAGAATCGCCATCACCCAGACCGCCCAGGGGTTGGGGCTGAGAATGCCACCACGGAGGATGGTCAGCTCCGACAAAAACAAGCCGAATGGCGGAGCGCCGGTAATGGCGACCGCGCCGAGCAGCCAGACAGTGCCGCTCACCGGATAGTAGCGCAGTACATGCCGCATTTTGCTCATGGATTTGGTGCCGTAAGCACGCATCATGTTGCCTGCCCCGAAAAACATCAGGGACTTGTTCAGGGAGTGATTGAGCATGTGGTACATGGCACCCGCAAAGGCAATGGCCCCGCCAAAACCGAAACCTATGGCCAGCACCCCCATATGTTCCAGGGAAGAATAGGCGAGCATGCGTTTGGCGCCATCCTGACGGACGATGAACAGTCCAGCCACGAACAGAGAAAGTACCCCCAATACCAGCAGGGCAGTGTGGCCCATGACGCTGTAACCACCGCTATCGACAATGGCCAGAAAGCGATAAATCCCGAGCAGGGCAATATTGAGCAAGGCGCCGGAAAGCATGGCGGACACCGGAGCCGGGCCTTCACTGTGGGCATCGGGAAGCCAGGTGTGCATGGGGGCCAGACCAACCTTGGTGCCAAACCCCACCAGAGTCAGGAGGAAGGCCAGAAAGAGCAAGGTTTCCGGCACCTTGGGGGCAACTTCACGGAGATTGGCCCAGGTCAGCGCATAAGTCGGTCCGAGCACGAAGGTGCCTCCCCAGTAAAACAGAATGATGCCGAGCAGGGCCAGGGCCAGTCCTGCAGACACCACAATCAGGTATTTCCACGCGGCCTCAATGCACTCCGCCTCTTTCTCGAAACCCACCAGAAAGGCACTGACAATGGTTGTAAAGTCAATGGCAATCCAGAAAATGCCCGGATTGTTCATCAACGGCGCAATGAGCATGGTCAGCGCGAAACCCGCCTGCAGGGCGTAGTATTTGTGGAGTCGCGGCTTTTCTTCAGGCAACAGGCGCATGTAGCCAATGGCATAAATGGAAGCCAGCAGGTACACCAATCCCACACAGAACAGCACCCAGGCCCCCAGCGGCGTCAGCAAAATGTAGCGGGCGCCGGTAACCAGAGGCTTATCGGGTGCGGCCACCAGAATGGCCAGGGTCAGCCCAAACACGGTGATGGACGTGAGCAGATTCAGATATTCCGCCAGACGCGGGCGGCGCAGGGCCAGCATCACGATAATGGCGACACCGGGGATGATCCAGAGCGCGGCAATCAGAGCAGCAAAATTGACCATGTTCAACCCACCAGTTTTTGCAGGCCACGACTGCTGGTGGTGCCGGCATGGGTCTGCAGGAAACGCACCAGCATACCGAAAGCCATGACAATGGTGAGCAGGTCGAAAATGATCACCAGTTCGAGCAGGGCTGGCATGCCCGGAACCAGAATCTGGGAGCCCAGAAAGATACCGTTTTCAATGACCAGTAAGCCGAGAATGTGACTGATGGCCTCGGAGCGTAAAATCATCATCAAAAAACCGATCAACTTGAGACTGAACATGCAGGTCAGGGCGAGAACGGCAATATTGTCGGTCAAGTGCAGGGCAATGCCGAGTTGCCGGGACACCTCGTAGGAGAAAATGACCAGCGCCGCACCCAGTATCATGCTGGATGAAGGTTTGAGCAGGGGGGTGAATTCCCGCTGGATATCCAGACGATTCACCAGACGGATGACCAGATAAGGCAGGAACGTTCCGCGAAACAAGGCAGTCAAGGCCGCGATAATGTAGAGCTCGGGGTAATGCCCGTAATAGCCAATGGAGGCGGAGATGGCGGCAATGGTCCAGGATTCTGCCGCGAAAGCGTACACATGATTTTTCAGCCAGTGGGAAGCCAGCATGACAAAGGACAGGACCAGGGCAAGGATGGCAAGCAGGCTGAACAGGGAGGTAGCCAGTGGACCCAGATGAAAGATCAGCATGTGCCGCTCCTAGAGTTGATCGGCCACAATGGCCAATACCGCGAAAAGAAAGGACAGTGCCAAAGGTTCCTGATAGCGATAGAAGCGCAGCCGGGACTGCATGGTATCCACGCCCACCATCAACAGTCCGATGAACCCGTATTTTGCGAGAATGATCAGCAACGCCAGCAGGACCGAAGGAAAACTGCCGGTGGTAGATAATCCCCAGGGAAACAGGAAGACATTGAGAAAAATCGTATAGAGGATGAATTGCTTCATCCACCCCGCCCATTTCAGCAAGGCGAGGAGTGGGCCCGAATATTCGAGAATGCGCGCCTCATCAATCATGTAGATTTCGTAGGGGATGGTGGAATGAATGGGCAGGCGGTCAGTTTCCACGGTGAGCAGAATAAAAAAGGCCAGAATCAGAAAAATATGTGCCGGACTCCAATAGGCCACGGGATTTTGGGCGAGCAGATGATTGGCCACAAAGGGCAGCATGGAGTGATCGAGAAAGGTGATGCCCACAAAAACCAGGATCAGGGTCGGTTCGGCCAGAATGCCCAGCATCACGGCGCGACTGGAGCCTAAGCCCCCAAAAGGCTGGCCGGTATCCAGCCCCGCCAGCAGGATAAAAAAACTGCCCAGGGTCAGGATCAGGCCGCCCCCCAGAATGTCCCCCATATCGGATAAGGGCAGGGGAAAGTTGGTCAGCACCGGGATGAGCATGGGGACAATCAGCATCGCTGTAAAAGCGACGACTGGTGCCCAAAAGAACACCCAGGTGGCAGATTCTGGAACCAGCAGGGATTTATTGAAAAGTTTCCAGAGATCCCGGTAGGGCTGGAAAATGGAGGGACCTTGACCGCGCTGGACGCGCTCTTCCACGGTGGTGATGAAACCGTGCAGCAGGGGGGCAAGCAACATGACTGTCAGCACTTGCCCGCATTGCAGAAGGATGGAACCCAGCATACTTCATCTCCCTTATCAGCTTTAATAACACCCAATACCCCAAGCTTGCACTTGAGATAGGTAGGAGTCATTAGCCTATAAAGGCGGTTATTGGGCGGAATCCATCGCCATAATTTGAGCTAATGATAGGCAGAGCGCGCAGATGGGTCAAGCTCCTACTGACGCTTCACTCACTGAGGGCGAGCATCGGCTAAAAAGATGGCGTGAGGACTAATGAAGCGGCTCAGATGCTGGGCCAGCCGGGCAGCAACCGATACGCCCTGGTCGGTGGCATCGGAGTTAAGAAAAATCACAATGGTGTCCTTGCTTTTGGGGGCATAGATGACCACGGATTCGTAACCCGCCTGACGGCTGACATTGCCAATCCAGCCGTTATTGTCCAGGGATCCCCAGCGATAATGTATAGGGGTGTTTTTTTCATCAGCGGAATGGGGCTTAAAAGAATTCAGAACCGGCGTGTAGGGTTGCAGGTTGGCATTGATCCTCGCCCAGCGCCGCATGTCCTCTGCGGACCCGGTCACGGCGCCTGCAGCCCAGAACTGTGAAGGATTCCAGGCGGTCGCAGATAATTTATTGGATTTATTGACTGTGTGACCGATTGCTTCCAGCAAGGGGTCGGCGAAGCTGGTCGAAAAATGGGTGTTGTGTAACTTGTGGGGTTGCAAAATCTGCTCGGCAATGACCCGGGACAAGGGCTTGCCCGTGACTTTTTCAATAATCAGGCCGAGAACGATGCTGTTGGTGGCAGAATACGCAAAGCGGCTTCCGGGCTTGAATAATAGGGGTTGTGCAAAACTGTAGTGCAACAGTTGCTCAGGACTCAAGCGGGTTTCCGGATGGGTTTTAATTTCCTGGATAAAAGCCGGGTCACTCAGGTAATCCGGCAGTCCGCTCCGCATCACGGCGAGGTCGGCCACCGTAATGATGTTACCCTCAGGAATACCTTGCAGGTACTGTGACACCGGGTCCTGGAGCTGGATTTTCCCGGCTCGGGCTAGTTTCAGGGCTGCGCGCACGGTCAAAGCGCTGCTGACCTGGCCGACCGGCATGAGCATGCGTGTGGTCATGGGGGTCTTTTTGGTTAAATCGGCGTCACCAAAAGCACGCAAATAGGCGGGGCGGCCATTTTGCCAGATGCCGACAATGGCTCCCGGCACGGCGGCCTTGTGCAGACTCTCGGCAATATATTGCGAATATATGGTGGTGGTATTGTGGAATCCGGAAAGTCCCGAAAAGCCTGTAGCCTGCGCCGATACCGCCGCCGTCATGCCCGATAACACTACGGCAGACAAGAAGAATCGTTTGATAAAAATCATGGCATTCAGGTCCTTTTGCAAGAGAGCTTTGACGGGTGAACGTGATGCAGCCGCGAATGTACCGGGTTACCGTTCCTTCCCTAGAATACCGCCAGCGCATCATTCAAACAAATGCAGCCCCTGAAGGGCGTCATGGATCAGTGATATGACCAGGATGTTTAAGGGTTTCATTGTGTAAGGATTTTAGCTATAAACCATCAATAGTAAATACAACAAATGGTTTTTATTCACAAAGAGGAAGTGACTATGAAAAAAAGGCTGAATTGGGTTTTATTGGGCGGGGTCGCGGCATTGCTGTCAGCGGGCGCGGCCAATGCCTGCACACGGGTGGTCTACCATGGCAAAGATGGTCTGGTCATCACGGGCCGCACTATGGATTGGAAAGATCCCATGCATTCACGGGTATGGATTTTCCCTCGGGGATTGGCCCACGAAGGCGGTGCCGGACGCAATTCCATTCACTGGACTTCCAAATATGGCAGTGTCGTGGTGACTTCCCTCCAGGCCGGGGTAAGTGATGGCATGAACCAGAAAGGGCTGGTGGCCAACATGCTATGGTTGGCGGGAAGCAAGTATCCTGATGATTGCGGCAAGGAACCGCGTTTGAGTATTGCCGCCTGGGCACAGTATTTCCTGGATAATTTTGCTTCGGTCAAGGAAGCAGTTGCCTCTATCAAGGCCCATCCGATGTGTGTCGTATCCGACCGGATTCCGGGTACGGATCGTTATACGACCCTGCATCTGTCCATTTCCGATGCCAATGGCAACAGCGCCATTTTTGAATATATTGATGGCAAGCTGGTGATCCATGAAGGACGGGAATATCAGGTGATGACCAATGATCCCGAATATTCGCAGCAGTTAGCCATTGAAAAATACTGGGATCAGATTGGCGGGACCACTTTCCTGCCAGGGACCAATCGTGCCGCTGACCGCTTTGCGCGGGCAGAATTCTATATTCATGCCATTCCCAAAACGGCCAATCAGTCTAAAGGGGTGGCAGAGGTGATGAGCGTGATGAACAACGTCTCTGTGCCTATGGGCATTTCCACGCCGGGGCAACCCAATATTTCCTCCACGCGCTGGCGGGTGGTGGCAGACCAGACCGGTCTGAAGTACTACTATAATCCGGTGGGTACTATGGATACTTTCTGGGTGAACCTGAATAAGGCCGATCTCAAAAAAGGAGCACCGGAGTTGCAATTGCCCATGGGTCAGGGGCAGGTTTATTCCGGTGATGTGACGGCAGATTTCAAGCCCGTCAGCAAGCCTTTTGAGTTTGTGTCCGTATCCCCGGAAAAAACGCAGCCCTGAGGTGCTTGCAGCAAAGGGTGATTTTGCCTAAAACGCCCAATGCCCGGATATGAAAAAGGCTGCCTGAAGAATGAGGGCAGCCGCTTCTGCAATCAGCAACAGGCGCGGCCAGATGCGTTGGGTCGCGCTCTGAAACAACCAACCTGCCGCCAGAAACAGGGGCAGGTTGAGATAAAGCAGGCGATAAGTGGATACGGGCCCCTGAGCGGCAGCCTGAAACCAGAGGTAAGCCCCAATCAGCGGGATGCTGATGATCAGCAAGGACCATTGGCGGCGTCGCCATAGCACTCCCAAAGTAGTCAGATTGGCCAGCAAGACCAAAGCGTTCATCAAAAAATAGACACTGCGTGCCGGGTTCAGTACCGTCGGCTGAAGGAGTAAAGACTGGATCAGCGGTGTATAGTCGCCACCCCAGAAGGGATAGAGCTCCAGGATGTTTTGCAGCTTTTGCAGTGGTGACAAATGGCCGATATACGGACCGTGGGCGACCACAAATGCCCAAGGGGTTCGGAACAGGTACCATTGATAAATCATGAACAATATGAGGCCACTGCAGGCAATAATGCCGAGGCCCAGGCTTTTCAACGCCGGGATCCATCCGGGATCTTGCCGGGCCGTCCAGAGGCGCCAAAGTACAACCAGCCAGGTGCCGAAGGCGAAAAAGACCATCAATGGCCCCGCCGCCGTGCCTATGCCGGCCCAGAGCGCAGCCTGAAAATGCCGTTGCCGGCGCAGGGCGAGTAAGGTGGCAATAGCCAGGCAGTTCATCAAGGACGTGGGATAAGCGCTGATAAAAAAAGCAGCGGCGGGATAGAGGGCGTAAGTCAGGGTGGCAAATGTGGCACTCCGGGCGTCCAGCCAGGCTTCGGCAAGACGTTGAAACAGAAGTACCGAGACTAACCCCCAAAAAATGGCCAGCCCGATACCAATGGCAGGTATCGGAATCGGCAAGATCATGCCAAGGCCTGCGCATATGGCCGGGTAGAGTGGAAAAAAGATGATGTTCTGGCCAAAATCAGCATGGGGTATGTACTGATAACCCTGAGTGGCAATATTCATATACCACTTGGCATCCCAGTTGATGAGCGCTTGCGCCAGCGAACCTGACACGGGATCAAGACCACGACTGAACAGGTAATAGCCGACCCAGGTTCCCACATAGATGGCCAGAGCACTGAGGGCGATGGCCAGAACGGAGCCGCGCCAGTTCTGCGCTGTTTTACGGATGGAAATACTGGGCCCGGGCATGCACGTTATTCCATGTTTCCGGGAACAGCATCCGGTACCCGGGGTTTATGATCGATGATTGCAGAATAAGTGCGCTTGCGGATGTCCAGCAAGCTGATTTTTTGGTGGCTGTATATTTCATAGGCGGTCATGAGCCGGGTCGTTTGGTAGCCTGGAGGCGTGCCTGCCCGGACCGCATGAACGTCTTTGGCAGGACACACCAGGTAAAGTGGTTCAGGACCCAACAGTGTAGATAATTGCGCCAAAGCAGTCAGATGATGGATGGGCATGTCGCCGCGCCCGGCATAAAACAGAAAACTTGGCTGAAACCAGTCCCAGGAGGCCAGCTGATAGGGACTGCTGCCTTGCACGGCGGCGATTGCACGGCCCATGGCCTGGGAGGGTTTGAGGGGATTGATGGCTGGAAGCACGCTGAATACCAGCAGTCCGCTCAATATGACACTACCGGTTCCTAGAGCTACCCAGGCTGCAGCCCAATATCGTCGCAGCATCAAAGCTCCCGCGATCAAGGCCGCGAGCATGTAAGGAAAACCGATGACGATCAAGGAGGGCAGATGCAGCTCTTGCAGGGGTAAAATCCAGGCCGCAAAAACGCTGAGAGCAAGACCCAGCAAAAAAAGAGTGCTCAGGGAAAAAAATACACCCCAGGGATGGGGAATGCTTTCCCGGGCACGGATTTTATTGAACCAGACTGCCAGCAGGATAAATAAAGGTGGGTAAGCTTCCCAGACATAATTGGGCAGTTTGGTGGCTGATAGGGTAAAAAAAGCGATCCAGAGCAAGGCCCAGATCAACAAAAACAGGGTTTTCCCATCATCCCGCAAAAGCTTTTGGCGCCGCTGCCCGATATCACCCATTACCTGGGGCAAAAAAATCGACCAGGGCAACATGCCCAGAAAAGTGCTGATGAGATAATAAAACCACGGCCCCCGGTGGCCTTGCATACTGTCATCAAAACGGCCGATATTTTGTTGAAAAATAAACAGGCGATCCCAGAGCCAGTGGGTTTCGATGCCCACTGCCAGATACCATGGTAAGGCGAGCATTAAAAACAGAGGAATGCCTGTAGTCAGCCGGCCGGCTTTCCACAAAAAAGATAATTGCTGCCGCAGCAGTAAAAATACGACGATAATCAATCCCGGTAACAGAAACCCGATAGGTCCTTTGTCGAGGGTGGCCAGTGCCATGGCCGCATAACTCAGATGAAGTTCGCGGGTCCGTATTGCCGGATCAATATAAGCGCGTAAATAGCTCAACAAGGCCACGGTGACCAGCAAAATCAGCAAGGGGTCAGGTGTGGCGCTGCGAAAAATGACAGTGCTGTGGAGCGCTGTGGCCGTGAGTATGCCACTGAGCAGGGCGACGGGTGCACCGTAGAGGCGGCGCAAGGCCATGATCAGGTAAAAAACCAGTAGGGCGCCGACCAGCGCCGAGCCTATGCGGAGTCCCCAGGCATTCATGCCCAGCAGACGGACTCCGGACCACATCAGCCAGTAATTCAATGCGGGTTTGTCGGGTAGCAGACGCTCATTGTAGATGGGCACTACCAGATTATGGGTGGCTATCTGTTGCTTCAGACTTTGCGCATAAATGGGTTCATCAATATCCCAGAGACTGGTATTGCCTGTGTCCCAGGAAAAAAACAGAAAAGCCAGAAAGAAAAGGGCGATAGCCTTGAGGAGAAAGCCCTGGGGCCGGTCAGCGCAGGAGACTGTCATCAGAATTGCCTGCCAGGAGGACGGCTAGCCAAGGGGTTTGCTATCAAGATGCGAAATTCCGGGAAGTACGAATAACGGACTATACGCGCTCTATCCCTTCAAACCAACGCCAGAGACTCCCCGTCTAAGATTTTCCGGAGGATTGCTTTTCGCTGGTTTGCTACGGCTCAGGAGGCGTTGAGCATATCTGGCGCGCAATGACGCAGGGTTTCCTTGAGCATCACAAAGTAACGCTGATAACGACTGATTTCCTGGTCCATTTGTAAAAGCTGATCCATCATCTGGTCGGGTTTTTCTGCGGGCAGACGCTGCATGATTTCCTGCCATTGATGGTTGATGCACTGGTGACGTTCTTCCAGGGCATTCAGTAAATCATCCAGATCCGGATTTTTTACGGAATGCGTGGACAGATGCTGTTCGGCGGCGAGTCCGAGCAATGCTGTAGCGTTCATGGGGCTTGATTTCATGAAAATCCCCTTGTCAGGTTAAGTTTCTGAGTGGTGAACTTTTTGACCCCTGCAATCGGGAAAAAGTTGCGCAGAGTCATAAAAAGGGCGATAAAAAACCGGCCATGCCGAAGCAGTGGCCGGTATGCTTTGAGAGAAAGTGATCAGTGGGCGCCGTAAACGCTCTTTTTGGTGAAGCGGCCCCGGAATACCCAGATCTGATACCAGTTATACATGATCATCACGGGGACAAAGCCGGTCATGAACAGGGTGAACACGGCCATGGAGTTGGCCGGGTTGGAGGCGGCGTGGACCGTCCAGGTACCCGGTACAATGTAGGGGAACATGGTAGCCCACATGGCAGCCCAGAGCAGAACTACTACCCCTTCACCCCAGAGTAACGCGGTGAAGTCGTGCTGCATGGAGTGGTTGGTCATGGATTTGAAAGCGAAGAACAGTACGATGACAAACCAGATGGCCCAGATCCACCAGTTGGGGCCGGTCCATTTGGCAGCTGCCCAGGGGAAGATGGCATAGGACCACACCAGGGTAATGACAATGGCTCCCAGGGCCAAAAAAGAAAACCAGTTGGTCCAGGACTTGGCGCGTTCGTGAATCACATCACCCGGCAAAAAGCGGGCACAGAGGAATAAACCACCAGCCAATCCGGCGGCAATGACCGCACCGACTCCGGTCCAGATGGAAAAGGGGGTCAGGAAGTCCATGGCGCCACCTGAATAATGCATGACAGGGGTCGTGAAGCCCCGGTCGGCAATGCCCTGCATGGCGATACCGGATTTCATGGGGAAACCCTGCAAGACCGCGCCCAGGGAAACCCCGGCGAAAAACGGTGCGGTCAAGCTGCCGAGGGCAAAAGCCCAACCCCAAATCCGTTTACTGCTACGGGCATGAATATGGAATTCAAAAGCAATAGCCCGTGAAATAATGCCCCAGAGAGCCAGCATCAGGGGAATCATCAAGAAGTTGAAGGCAGATCCATAAACCAAAGGAAAAGCGCCGAAAAGTACGCCTCCAGCGACCACCAGCCAGGTTTCATTACCATCCCAGAAGCCGGCCATGGATGCCATGATCGCACCACGCTCATCTTCATCTTTAGAAAATAATGCAAAAATGCCGGCGCCGAGGTCGGCTCCATCCAAGGCGATATACAACAAAAACATCAATCCGAGGATCATCCACCACCAGGTGGAGAGAGCAGATACGATGCGCACAATATCTGTACTGAGTTCCATAGTAATAACTCCGGTGACTTGTATCAGTAACGAAGGAGGGGTTTTCCCCTCCTTCGGACGGCTTTCTGTTAACGATCAGAATGCATCATGGGTTTGTGGGCAAAAGTTGGTGCAACATGACCACCCCCTGCCTGAGAAACCTCGTGATCTTCATCATGACCGTGGAACAGGGTATCTGAGTGAGGAATACCATCCACTCCTTTCTGGATAACGCGGGTGAAGAAGTACCAAGCTCCCGCCCAAACCACCAGCTCGAAGATGATATAGCCCACGAACCAGACGACTTCCTGAGCAACGCTCATGTTACTGACGCCTTCATAGGTGCGCATCATTCCGAACACGACCCAGGGCTGACGACCGACTTCACGAACCCACCAGCCGGTCCAAATAGCCAGGAAGGGAAGGAATCCGGAAAAAGTCACAGCACGCAGGAACCAAGGATGTTTACGTAGTTCTGTGGCAGTGAACTTACCACGTACTCTCAGCACATTTCCCCAGATTGCCACGAAAAACAGAAGGAAACCAATGCCTACCATCGCCCGGAAGGCGTAAAAGGGGACCCAGACATCAGGGCGTTCGTTGACCGGATACTGATCCATTCCGGTAACAACACCATTCCAGGTATGCGTTTCCAACAAACTCAGTACGTGTGGTATCTGGATGGAAAACAGGTTCTTGCCAGCTTCTACATCAGGAATGGCAATCAAGTTCCAGTCCGTATTGGGCTTTCCATCAGGCAAATACGTATGGAAATGTCCTTCCATGGCCGCCAGTGAGGTAGGTTGAGTTCTCGCTACGTCTTGGCCCGCACTGTCTCCAATATAGATTTGTAGAGGTGTGACCACTATTAAAGCCAAGATAGTAGGCTTTAACATCTTCGTGAAGAGCTCGGCATTACGATTTTTCAGAATGAACCAGGCGCTGACTGAGGCCATTAAAAACAGAGCCAGCTCGACGGTGGCTACCCACATGTGCGGGAAACCCCAAACGAAATTGTCATTGATAATGGCATGCCACCAGTTGGTGACCTGAAAGAGGCCATCCTTGAGAACAACCCCATTGGGGGTCTGCATCCAGGAGTTAGCGACCAGAATCCACATGGCCGAAAGACTGGAAGACAGGCCGACGTTGAAGGTGGCAAACAGATGCATGCCTTTACTGA